>DUKX01000126.1:0-2406 GCA_013329085.1 Methanofastidiosum sp.
AATATCAATACGCATTTGTAATAAAAAGAAGTGCGGTCGCCGGGATTCGAACCCGAGTTGCGAGCTTGGCAAGCTCGCGTGCTAGCCACTACACTACAACCGCATCACTAAGAGTATTTTTCTACTCCTAAAAAATATATATAAAGGTTTTGGTTATTTTTTCTTTAACTTTAGGCAAAAACTTTTATTTCATTGTTCACTAAATAATTTGTGGAAACTACTTATGTTCTTCTAAGGGCAGAATCATTTGATAAAATATTGACATCTCTTTCCGATATGAAGAGATATGGCGACCTAAAGGTAATAGGGAAACCCAAAGTTATCACAGAGGAATTTTCAGAAACACTTTTGAAAAAAACTTTAAAACAAGAAGTAAAAATAAAGTTTAAAGCCAATGTCATAGCATCCGTTGAGGGCGAAGGTGGCCTAATAATAGACAGGCTTCGAAAGATTCACCCCCCTGCCCACATGATTGCTATAACTGATAAAAATGAACTCTATTTGCTAGTTCAAAGGTCGCTTAATGATTTTAATAACCTGAAAGGTTATACAAAACCGAAGGTGGGTACATGAAGGTCATAGCTTCAGGAACTTTTGATAGACTCCATGAAGGCCATAAACATTTTTTAACGTCCGCATTTTCACTCGGTTATGTATATATAGGATTAACATCTGAAAACATGATTAAAAATAAACCATACGCAGAAAGTATCCAAAGTTTTGAAACTAGAAAGAATAATTTAATTCAATGCTTGACTGAAGAGGGGAAAACAAATAACTACGACTACCAAATAATAGAAATAAACGATAGATATGGATTTGCTATAGAGTCAATGGAAGCTGATGTGATTGTTGTAACTTCTGATACACTTGATGCCGCAAAAGAAATAAATGACATAAGGACAGAATTAGGAATTTATCCCCTTGATATAATAGAAGTAGATTTGATTATAAAAGATAATAAAAAAATATCTTCCCGTGATTTAAGAAAGGAAGAAACTGATTAATCTTTTCTCCAGAAGTCTCCTTTGTAAGCACTAGTTGCAGGGCACCCAAAACACCTTCCAGATTTGTAGTAAGGACATCCCTCACAATCTAGTTCGCATCCTCTTTCGCCTTCTAATGTTATCTTGACTGGCATTACTAGATCCTTTACTGGACTTATAATAATATTAAAATCAACTTCTTTTATGTCTGGGTTTTGCCTTAAATGATAGTCAACAATAGATTCGAGGGTTGATATATTTTCCCCCATAAAAAGAAGCGTCATATTATATTTTCCTGATACCATAAGAGCATTAATGAAGAACGGGCATTTGGAAAAAGTATCAATTATATTTTGTGAATTTTTTGCAGCTATCTCAACTTTAGCAAGGAAGAGATTAACCTTCTTAAAGTTCATACCTACAATATGGGAGAGTATTCCTCTATCCTTCAGTTTCTTTATTCTCATCCCAACGGAAGGCTGTGAAAGACCTATTATTTCAGCTATCTCACTTTGTGATATCTCGGGATTTTTTTGAAAAAGAGTTATTATTTGCCTATCCTTTTCGTCAAGTCGGACATTACTATTCATTTCATCACCTTATACTATAAGATATACTTATATACTAATAAATCTTTCTATACCATATATTATTAATAATATTGACTTATATCTTATTTGAGCATAACTATATAAAATTATGGCCTTAACTAAGCAGAGGCGTGTTTGATGAACGGTGTTTTAAGATTTGGTGTTTCAATTCCCCCTGACCTTTTGGAAAAATTTGACAAGATAATCGAGGCAGAGGGATATGACAGTCGCTCTGAAGCAATCAGAGATATGATAAGAGGATACATAGTCAAACGCCAGTGGATTTCTGGGGAAGAGGATGCCGTCTGCACAATCTCATTGGTATACGACCACACTAAGCGTGGAATAGCTGAAAAGATAACTGATGTAGAGCACCACCACATAAAAGAAATCGTAACAACTTCTCACGTACATCTTGATGAAGAAAACTGCCTTGAGGTCATTATAATTAAAGGCAACAGTGAAAAGATAAGAGACTTTGCGAGATATCTTTTGTCAATAAAAGGTATAAAACACGGAGATTTTATTATCGTATCTACTGGTAAAGGCATTGAGTAGGATTTAATGAAAAAGCTGATTATTTTTGCTATTCTAATTTCACTATTAATTTTGATTGGTAATTCTGAGCTCTTCAATAAAACTGAGATTAAAGGAACTTATGTTTTATTTACTGTCGATACAGAATATGATTTCCCGCCAGTACTTAATACTGAAAAAGGTCTTGACGAGGGTATTCCTGTTTTACTCTCTATATTTAAAGAGCACAATGTGAAGGCTACTTTCCTTGTCACAGGAGAAGTGGCGGATAATAGACCAGATGTCTTAAAGGA
>DUKX01000126.1:2497-19049 GCA_013329085.1 Methanofastidiosum sp.
GCATCTGCAGAAAAAATTAGTTCTTATCCTTATCACCCAAATGAAACTGAATGGACCTCTGAAGGGAATATGAGTATTCTAAGGGTTCCAGTTTCGCATACTCCTGCATACTTCTACCCCCCAACTACTTACAACAGATCCTGGATTGATTGTTTCAATAAGGCAGTAAGCCAGCAATCAGATAAGGATATTAAGATTATAGTCATAGGGCTTCACCCTTGGGAACTAGTTGAAATCGAGGCGCCAGAGGAATACCAAAGCTATACTAGAGCTTGCGGAAACTATACAATTGAAAATTTGACTTCCCTTTTAGATTACCTCGACAATCAAAAAGTCGTTTACATAACACTAGAAGAGCTTTACCATATTATGCAAGAGTAGCCTATACCGCACCATCTCTTAATTTTTCTTCAATGTTTAGAATCTCTTTTATTCTTCTTTCTCCGCCAATTTCTTTGATATAGCTTCTTGTTTCAGCTGGTACAAGATCACTCCATTTTTTATCTAAAGAAATCAATTTTCTAATCAATGTCCCATTGAATTCCTCTTTTTGGTGGAACTTAACTTCAGATACATTGTAACCCCGTTTTTCCCAAAGTAATCTTACGAGAGTGTTATTAGTATAGACCTTGTCAAAGGGCGGGAAAGTATCAATAATATTTTCTACCCACATAGAGTTACTTTCTGTATTTGGGCTTGACAAAATTATTACCTTATTTCTTATCTCATTGATAGAACGTAAGATCATCTCAATTCGTTCCCCACCTGAAAAAGGGTTTGAAATAGTATATGATAGTTGAGAGGCTGCAACACAGATTATCACTTCATCCTCTATTTTCAGAATATCTTTTATCGCCATATAATGGCCATTGTGGAAAGGCTGAAATCTGCCTATAAAAAGACCCCTACTCATTAAATCACTTCAAGAAGAGAGGCTATCATTATCGGCAATATTACTGTTGCATCCCCCTCTATTGTAATAAAATCAGCATCCTCTCTTACCTTCCCCCATGAAATAGCTTCCCTTATCCTTGCCCCTGAAAGAGAACCGTCCCATTCAGGCGCTGTAGTGATATAGACTGCATAGTNNCCTCTAAACTGATTCCACCATATAGTATGGTGCTTTGATATACCCCCCCCAATCATCAGTGCACCAGTTTTATCTGCCGAATAAATCAAGTCACTTATAATGTCCTCATCCTTCATCAAATTAAGATTGAAGTCTTTATGGCCATCCTGCCAGAAATAATAAAGTTGCCATCCCCACGAACCGTCAAGAGGCCCTGGAAGTATAACTGGTATATTATTTTTATAACACCAGTAAATAATAGAATCTTCCTTATTTTTTTCTCCTTCTAAGGCTTTTCCAAATTCCCATACAAGTTCGTGAGGGGAAACATCCCTAACACCTTTATTGTATAAATCTCCAATAACTTTTCTGACCTTCTCCTCAAGAATCTCTGAATATGACTCGTTAGGTATCAATACGTTACCCTCCCTGTTTACACCTTCCTTGTGAAGTTGTCTGTCATCCATTTCAAATGAGCCGTGATAATAGTTCCTATATACTCTTGCAATATCATGGTCTAATGTACCAGGTGTTGTGATTATCATATCAAAGAGTTTTCTCTTTACAAGCTCCTTGATTATACCTCTTGTTCCTGTTGCAACTAAAGAAGCTGGAAAAGATAGAATCCTCTTGCAATCTTTGTCTCTTGCCATATTTTGTAAAATCTGAGAACCGTCGCCGACTTTTTTTGCTACATAACCTCCAGATAGGGCCATCTGATTAGTAAGATCTTTCATTGTCTTTATTTTATTAAGATCAATATCCTTTACAATTTCTCTTTTCATATACATACCATGATTAAATTATCTTAAATAACTTTTCAATAACCTTAAATACTTTTTATCTATCTCATTTTTATGGAATTTAACATTCTCATCTGCGGAGTAGGAGGACAGGGAACTATTCTCGCTTCATATGTTCTTGGAAATGCAGCATTAAAAGACGGGCATAAGGTAAGATTGGGCGAGATTCACGGCATGGCCCAGAGAGGGGGGTCAGTTGTTTCTCATGTAAGGATGGGTGATGAGGTCTACGGCTCTGTTATCCCCCAAGGGAAAGCAGATATTATAATCGCATTTGAACCACTCGAAGCCTTAAGAAATTTATCTTATCTAAAAAAAGGAGGAAAGACCATACTAAATACCGAGAGAGTAAATCCAATCTCCGTATCACTTGGAGAATGTGATTATCCTCCAATAGATGAGATATTGTTCAATCTCTCAGAAAAAGGTAAAGTCTATCATTTCAATGCAACTGAAATTGCAAAAGGCTTAGGCAATCAGGTCATAATGAACATGGTGATGATGGGGGCTCTATCCCTTCTTGAAACTCCAATAAAAAATGAGACTCTTTTAGAAACAATAGTATCTGTGCTATCCAAAAAAGCAGAGATAAACATGAAAGCCTTTGAGGCCGGAAGAAAAAAAATGGAGAATCTACTCTAGTTTAGATTTCTGCTATTATAGTCTCCCCAGCCTTTACATTGTCCCCAATTTTTATTATTGTTGAAGAATCAGAAGGATACATAACGACTACTTGTGACCCTAGTTTTATTATGCCTATCTTATCTCCCTTGTCCAAAATTTGGCCCTCATCCACATAGCAATCAATTCTTCGTGCAGCTGTTCCGGCAATCTGAACTGTAACTGTCCTTATATCCCCATCAATTACGACTATATTTCTCTCATTCTCTATAAGGACGTTTCCAAAAGCAGGAAGATGGCCCCCTTCAATGTAAATAATATCTATCACCTGACCAGATATAGGTGCTCTGTTTACATGAACATCAAAAAGCCCCATAAAAATGGAGACCATTGTAAAATTTCCTTCAATAATTCCTTTTAGCTCTGGCAAGTAGATCATTTCACCATTTTTTATTGTAAAAGGGATTTCACTATCCTGCACAGTATCTATGGCTATTACTTTTCCATCGGCAGGAGAAATAATAATATTTTTATCTATAGGGATAGATCTTTGTGGATCTCTGTAAAAAATAATGCTAAAAACAACAAGTCCTATAATAATTAGACTTAGAATAATAGCTGCATTTCTCTTGAATTGGAGCACCACAAATGTTAAAAACATAGGTATTTATTTAAAATTAATCGTGATTGGTGTTCAACTAACGAAAACTATTATAAGCTATAGATAGTGAATATCGTTTGTTAGACCTAGAGGTGGTCCCATAGTATTTATAGAAAAAGTCACAATGAAAGGATTCAAATCCTATGGTAATAAAACGTTGACACTTCCAATTTCTAAAGGGTTCACTTGCATTGTTGGACCCAACGGAAGCGGAAAGTCAAACATAACAGACGCAATCTGTTTTGTTGTCGGTAGGATATCTGCGAAATCAATGAGAGGCGAGAGACTCTCAGACCTAATATTTAACGGAACAGAAGATGAAAAAAAAGCCGAAGAGGCAATTGTTTCAATCACTTTCAACAATGAAGATGGCGGACTTCCAATTGATGAGAAAAAAGTTACCATCTCCAGAGCAGTCAATCTCAAAGGAGAAGGGGAGTACAGGGTAAATGGAAAAAGAGCCACTAGATCTTACGTTTTAGATATCTTTTCTTATGTAGGTGTAAGGCCTGATGGGCATAATATTGTAATGCAGGGAGATATTGCACACTTTATTAATATGAACCCTGTTGAAAGAAGGGGAATCATAGAGGAAATATCTGGTATTGCAGAATTTGACGATAAAAAAGACAAAGGACTAAGAGAGCTTGAAAAAGCACAAGAGAATATAACAAGAGTTGAGCTTGTAATCTCCGAAGTTAAAAATCGTCTTGATAGGTTGCTCCGTGACAAAAAGGATGCTGAGCGATACCAGGAGATTGATAAAGAAATAAAAAATAAATGGGCTATTTACTATCACAGCAAATTAAAGGAGTTAGAGGATACAAAGATAAAACTTGAGGCAAATATTGAAAAAGGCCAAAAAGACATCGAAGAGTTACGGATTTTAGTTTCTAAAATTGTTCAGGATATATCCAATAAAGAAAAAGAATTATTAGAACTTGATGACGAATACAATCGCAAAATGGAAATGGACAGTATCAACATAACAAGAGAAATTGAAAAGATAAAAGGAAATATTTCCTCAATTAATCAATCAATCGAATATGAAAAAAAGGAACTTTCCTCAGTAAAGAAAGAAATTGATGAACTAAAGAAAGAGATCTCTGACAATGAACTAAAAATCAAAGGACTATTAGAAAATAAATCTAAACTGGAAAAGGAAAGTGCCGAAGTTGAATCAACTATTAAGAGCAAGGAAGCCGAATATAGAAAACTCCTTGATGCACTGTCTGGAAAAGACGGGATGTTTTTAAAAATTAAAGAGAGTTTACTTGAAGTTGATAGAAAACTAGAAAAGAATAGAAAAGACTATCTTGCACTAAACAAAGAACTTGATTCTTACAATGCCTCTGTTTCACTTCTGGACCAAGACACCAAACGAATCACAACAGATATCAAAAAAATAGATGATAAATTATCGGACATTGAAAAAAAATTAAAAGAAAAAGAATCAAAATCCTCAGCTTATGACTCCAATCTTAAGAATAACAGTAATGAAAGTATCACCCTCAATCAAAGATATCAAGGTCTAAAAACTGAGTTATCGAAAGTGGAGTCTGATTCAAAACAGGCTTTATCGCAATTTGAAAATTTAAAAGCCAGAATAAATGTAAAGAAAGAAGCCCAAAATGATATCACCGGTGGGCAAAAAGCAATTGCAGAGATCCTAAAGGCTAAAAAGGATAAACTAATTCCGGGAATTTATGGGACTATTTCTGAACTTGGAACTACGAAAGAGGAATACAGTCTTGCACTGGAAGTTGCAGCAGGATCAAGACTTACAAATATTGTTGTAGAAGATGATAATGTTGCAAGGGAATGTGTTAAATTCCTTAAAAATCTAAAAGCTGGTCGTGCAACATTCTTACCCTTAAACAAACTTGTTACTCCAAGAATATCAAATGCTCCAAAGACAAAAGGAGTGGTCGGGCTTGCAATTGAACTAGTATCTTTTGATGAGAAATTTAGAAAAGCGTTTGAGTATATATTTGGAAGAACTTACATAATTGAAAATATTGATGTTTCTAAAACAATAGATAATACAAGACTTGTAACACTTGATGGTGATCTAGTAGAATCATCAGGGGCGATAACTGGTGGTTATTATGCCCGAAAGAAATTTTCTGTTTCTTTTAACATTGAAGAAGATAACTTTTCCTTAAAAGATTTGGAGAAGAAGTTATCCGAATATGATTTAAGAAAACAATCCCTTAAAACAGAAATAGAAAAACTGGAAGAAACTTTGAAAAATCTCAGCATAAATAAAGCAGAGTCAGCTTCTGAACTTGCTACAACTAATAGAGAAAAAGACGAACTCTTAAAAGAGAAGAATTCCTTACAAAAGGAAAAATTAGCATTTGAAAAAGCTATTGAAGACCTAACAAAAAAACTCGAAAAACAAAAGAGTCTGTTTTCTGATACAAAAATTAAAATTGATCCCATCTTAAAAGAAATAACAAAACTCGAAGGGGAGAAGGCAAACGTTGAGAAAGACATAGAGGATTCTAGCGCGGGCGAAATGGGCGAGGCTCTTGAGATTGACCTTACAGATCTTCGAAAGAAAAATTCTGAGATGGCATTACAGATATCATCAATTAATTCAACTCTTGAATACCTTAAACAATCCAATATTAAATCTTCTGAAAAAATCGATTTAAGAAAACCTCAAGAAGAAGTGGCTTTGAAAAAAATATCTGAGTTAGATAACAGCCTAAAGGAAATTAATGGAATCCTAAAAGAAAAAGAAAAAGAAGATTCTGTAATCAAAAAAGAATTATCCTCATTTAATCAAAAAAAGAGGAGTCTTTCAACTGATACTTCTGATTTAAGAATCAAGAAAGATAACAAAATTGAGAAAATATCAAAACTAGAATCTGATCTCAACTTATGGGCTTCTGAAAAAAAGGCTATAATAGAAGACATAGCCGAATTTTCTAGACACGCTTCAGATTATGAAGCGCCTGAAGAATTTTCCAAACATCCAGACAAACTTAAAATTGAGATAGAGTCGTTGGAAAAGGAAAGAGAGAAATTAATGCCAATTAACATGAGGGCAATTATAGAGTATGAGGAAGAAGAAGGCAGATACAATACACTAAAACTTAGGAGAGATACCCTTATAGAAGAAAAGAATGCAATTCTTAACTTCATAGCCGAAGTAGAGAAAGAGAAATCTGAAGTTTTCCTCAAAACATTTAATGAGATTGCTTCTAACTTCTCAGACATATTCTCAGACATATCTCCCGAAGGAACAGCTCAACTTCTCCTTGAAACAGAAGACAATCCCTTTGAAGGCGGGATAATAGTAGATGCTAAACCTTTGGGTAAAAATGTTAAGACTGCTGTATCATTAAGCGGTGGAGAAAAGGCTATTACTGCGCTGTCTTTAATATTTGCTATCCAACGCCACAAACCATCTCCTTTCTATATACTTGATGAAGTAGATGCAAATCTTGACGATGCAAATGTGGAGAGAACTGCTGAGATGATAAAGAGGCAAGCTGAAAAAACACAGTTTATTGTAATTACCTTAAGGGAGGGGATGATGTCAAGAGCAGAAAGATTGTTTGGAGTTTCAATGTACAAGAAAGGACTCTCAGCAATGGTCTCACTTGAAGTCGAGAAAGTAGTTAAACAGGCGGAGGCATTAGCCTGATCCAAGAAGATGTCCTGATACCAGAGATAGGCCCAATAGACGTTCTCATGGATCTTGTTCTGTCAAGGGAAATAGATCCGTGGGACATCGATATAATAGACCTTACAAATAAATTTTTGGACAGGATTAGAAAATTAAAGAATCTTGACCTAAGGGTATCAGGCAAAACGATACTTACCGCCTCAATTCTTTTGAGAATGAAAAGTGAACAATTGATGAGGGAAGACGAGAAGAAAGAAGAAGACGACGAATTTTTTGACTTTTGGGAAGATATTGAAAACGCTGAATTTGAAATTGATGACATTAAACCACCTTTAAGAAGAAGAAATGTCGGCAAGATGACGCTCCCTGAACTTTTCGAAGCACTAATTGATGCTTTAGAAGAAGGAGAAAAACCGAAGAGGAAGATTATAGCTAAACTAGGCCCTCAGCTTTATCAAATTGATGAAATCAAGGCCGATATAAGAAAACAGGTAGAAAAGTTATATCAGCACCTATTGGAGCTTAAAGGCATAAATGGCCTTATCTATTTTAGAGATTTACTTGAGGAGAAAACAACAAGAGAAGTAGCAAGAATATTTCTCTATATATTGTTCCTTTACAGTGATAAAAAGATAGATGTCACCCAAGAAGAGATGTTTGGTGACATATTCATTAAAGTTCTGTAATCTTTTCAATGAATCCCATTTTGTATAGCTTGTAAAATGTAGGAATATCAAAAAGTTTTGGAATTTCTTTTTCGGTCACCCGGCCTTTTGTATGCATTAATAAAAATACATTGATTTCTTTTTCTGAAAATCCCCCAATCTCTTTCAAATAAGCAATATCATGAGATTTTGCTTCCTCTGAAAGAACATAAGAGGTCTTCATAAGTTTTTTTCTCGAGAGCCCACCTTTTGGCAGTATTGATAGGATGAAAAGAAGGACAGTTATAATGGAAGCCCCTTGTAATATAGGCTCTATAGAGTTTAAAACATCTTCTCGGGTAACTTCTACATTCACTGTATATATTTCAATATTTACTGAAGCATTTGTCGATAGTAAAGGGTCAGTTTCAAATATTAAGTAATATGTTTTTGTTTCCTTTGGAACATAGGGAAAGTTAAGTTCATCCGTCTGATAGAAATACTCTAAAGGTTTTAGATCATCGGGCTCTTTTTGCCAGACTAAAAAACCATCTAAATCAGTCAATGAAATATTAATCCTGCCAGAAGAAGAAAATACTATTTGATGTATTCTCCTCCCCTCTAATGGCACGGCTATATATTTAGGGTTATCCCTGGATACAAAAAAGTTTTCACTTAGTTCTATCTGTTTGATATTTGTTTTAACTGCCTTTTCCTGTCCCGAGTAGTAAATATATGCTAGGGGTAACTCTATAAAAAAGAGTACAAAAAGAAATATTATTAAATATTTATATCTCATATAATGCACCCCAAAACATTTCAGAGCTCATAAGCCTCATCATCTTTTTTCAGATTAGCTTTCTCATCACGCTTATTAAACTACTATTTGAAATATATAAACTTTTGTTCAAAAAATCTCAGTTCTGACGTTTGTTATCAACTTTCCTTTCATGAACAAGTTCAAGAATATCTTCAACATCCTTTGAAGATTTAATCTCTTTTTGGGTAAGTATGGGGACGCCCTTGATATTTTCCTTCACTTTCTTGGCATTTACTACGAACATTGCATCTTTTTCTGTAATATCAGAGATACTTGCCACAATCTCTGCCTTCTTTTCAAATATGTATGTTTTAGTATTGGATATCCCTGTGATTAAAATCTCCCTTTCCTTCAAAAGAGCATTAAAAGGGGTTCTCTTGGTAGGAAAGACTTCAAAACCTTTGTCACTTAGATTCCCCAAAACAGTTTTTTCAAGGTCAGACCTTGCAGCGTCAACAGGATTTTCTGGAATATTATTAATTTCTTTTCTGTCACTAGTTTTAATTATATATATCGGTTTAGTTATGCCTATATCCAACTCTTTTTCTATCTTCAGAACAGAATCAATACTAATTCTTTTGTCTACGTTTTCAAACTCATAGACAGAACTTTTTGAAACCCCTATAAGTTCAGCTAGATGGCTTATAGACATCCCTCTTTTCTCTCTTTCTTCCTTGATTAGACTTCCGTCAACCTCTACAAAGAACCCCCCCCTATCCGCATATATCAAGGGAGGATTACCTTCGATGAAAAGGTCTTCGAGAGTTTCAAGTGAGATACAGTTTGTTCCGTGTCTTGAATAGACAGTACCGTTTTCAATTGAGCCTAATTTTGTCTTCGCCCCAATTACAAGTGGTATCGCTTTCAAAGCTTTTGAGAGAATTTTAAGATCCCACGCGTGCTCATCAGAAAATGTATCAAGGTTTACTAAGGCCTTTATTATAAGAACTATAAGATTTCTTCTTGCAACAATGTCAAAAGAACATTGAACCCTAGACAAGGCTACCTCAAAACCACCTTTTTTCAGTGTTTCAACAATATTATCTAGCAGTTCTTGCTTTTCCATCGTAATAATGGTATAAAAAAGGTTATATAAATATATACCCTCAATTTTTTCGTGATAATCGGCCTTGATGATACAGATTCCGTTGACGGAATGTGTACAACTTACATTGGAACACTTATTGTAGAGGCTATAAGGGACCTTGATAGAAATATTATTAGGGAACCTCCAAAACTATTGCGCTTGAATCCAAATAATCCCTATAAAACAAGGGGAAACGGGGCCGTTTCAATAAGAATAACTGAAACTTCTGGCCCAAAGATTCTTGAAAAAATAAAATCTGTTTCCTTTGACATCGTAACTAAGTATTCCGAATCAGGGGACAATACAAATCCAGCAATTGTTTTCCTTGAAGATAACTCAATTACCCCAGAAATTCAATTGTTTGCCAAAAGAGCGCTTCATGAGATGTTTTCAATAGATGAGGCTATTTCATTATTAAACAAAATTGGAGCCGATTATAATTTTATTGGAAATGGTAGGGGGCTCATAGGCGCGCTTGCATCGTGTGCATTACAATTGGAAGATTTTACTTATGAACTGATTGTATATAGAAGTCACAATAAACGAGGGAAAAAATTTGTCAGCGAACAAGGTGCAATGGAGATAGAAAAAAAATATTCACCTAAAATCTTCTCAAGTTATGATTTTGAAAATCAGAGAATGATTATTTCGCCGCATTCCGACTGCCCCATATTGTACGGCTTAAGGGGCGAATCTCCCGAGCTCATATTGGAAGCTGCAAAAATGATAGAATCAGAAATCCCTTTCAAACGAAATCTCTTTGTAACTAATCAGGGAACAGATATGCACCTTGAAGAAAAGAGTATTGAAGAAGTCCTTCCTTATTCCTCGGTCATCGTTAAAGGAACGGTTTCTAAGAATCCTTATACCGTTCCCGGGGGGCATGTCTTTTTTGAAATATCAAATGGCAAAAAAATTCTATGTGCGGCTTATGAGCCCACCAAAGGATTTAGAAACATAGTAAGAAATCTTTCCGAAGGTGATGAAATAACGGCTTATGGCGGTGTCTTAGAAACAGAGCACGGACTTACAATTAATCTCGAGAAGATTGAGATAACAAAGTTAGCAGAATTCCATAAAACTGAAAAACCTATATGTCCTGTTTGCAATAATCAGATGAAATCAATTGGCAAAGAGAAGGGTTACCGTTGCAAGAAATGCCATACAAAAAACAGAGAAGTTTCAATTATTCCACTTCCAAGAGACATAAAAATTGGGATATATGAGGTACCAATGTGTGCCAAACGTCATCTATCAAAACCCCTTTTACGCTACGGTAGAGAGAAAAAATTTGAAGAAGAAAGATTTAAATTTGATTATACTAAGTTTGATATGAAATTTGAAGGGATATAATGTTTTACACAGCATCTGAAGAGGATATTAAATCAGGGAAAACAACTGATTTTTACTTTATCAATACTAAAAAGATTCTTGAAGAGAAGAATATCAATAAAAATGTCGTCGTTGAAATAACAGCTTCTGGCCTCCCAAATAATTATAGATGGGGAATACTCTCTGGATTGTATGAGGCGCTTTTATTGCTTGAGGGTTACAATATCGACGTTATTGGTCTTGAAGAAGGCTCACTTTTCTACCAACAAGAACCTGTTCTTACAATAGAAGGGAATTACAGGGAGTTTTGTGACCTTGAAACTGCATTATTGGGCTTCCTCTGCCAGTCTTCAGGCATTTCAACAAAATCTGCCAGACTTAAAAAAATGGCCGGTGAAAAACCAATATTAAGTTTCGGTGTTAGAAGGATGCACCCCACAATAGCTCCGATGATTGATAGAGCCGCTTACCTCGGAGGTCTGGATGGATTTTCCTGCATAGGGGCTGAAAAAATTATAGGAAAGAAGGCTTCAGGAACAATGCCGCATTCCCTTGCATTAATAATTGGTGATTCAAGAGAGGCTTTTATTTTATTTGATCAGATAATAGATAAAAGCATACCAAGGATAATGCTTGCAGATACTTTTTGTGATGAAAAGAGAGAGGCATTGATCGCAGCAGAGAGCATAAAAAATCTTGCAGGTGTAAGACTTGACACACCCGGTTCAAGAAGAGGAAATATGTCAAAGATAATACAGGAAGTCAGGTGGGAGCTTGACATCAGGGGATATAAAGATGTAAAAATATTCCTTTCTGGCGGACTAGATGAAGAATCTTTTAAGTTATTTAAAGATGCAGATGCTTTTGGTGTTGGAACCTCAGTTTCAAATGCCAAAACAATTGATTTTGCACTTGACATTGTTGAAGTAGAAGGTAAACCCTTTACAAAACGTGGAAAACTAAGCGGTAAAAAAACAGTTCTTAGATGCCCAAAATGCATGGCTGGAAAGATTGTCTATGGCAAAACAAGTGATAAATGCGCATGCGGAGAAAAAATGAAACCGGCCCAGATAAACTTAATGAAAAAAGGAAAAATTTTAATTGATTTTGAAGATGCTAGCGATATAAGGTCTAACGTATTAGATCTGATAAAAAAAGTTGAGTTTTGATGAAGATACTTCTTGCAACTGCATGTGGAGCAAAAAAAAATAAAGGTAAGATGCCAGCAATAGACCTTTACAAGTCCTCAAGGATAAAAGCTGTTTATAATAGAAGGAACGGCGCTGATTTCGCTGTTCTAAGTGCTAAATATGGCCTTTTATACCCCGATAAAATAATAAAAGATTACGAGCAGGTACTTGATTTCAAAGGCGTAAAGAAACTTATACCTCAAGTAACAGAGTTCATTAACAAATACGAGCTTATAGTATTTTTTAAAGGAGGCTCCAGGGAAGAATACAGAGAACTAATTAAGCAAGCATCAGAGGCAATAAATAAACCGCTAGTCCTAATAGGAAATAGGAATCAGGAAGATATTGGAAAACTAGAAGAGCTCTTAGTGAAATGCACAAAAGGCGATTTAGAAAAAATAGGTGGAATAGCGCCTTCAATTGAAACTTATAACTTGTCATAGAAAACTATTTTAAATCACAATAGAGTTTGTTTTTATGAATCCTCTCCTTCTAAATCCTTTTCGGGAGGAGGCTAAAGAATACCTTGGCATTAGTTTTGACGAGGTATCGCAAGACCTTTTAGACTTTGGAATTAATAAAATTAAAGCCGAAGTAGAAAATACCAAGAATAGAAAATATCTACTTCCTAGTGGATCAGACGAGGCAACAGATATTATTTCATTTTATCTTTTCTGTCAGGCTCTTTCAAAAAGACCTTTCTCAAGTGAGTCAAGGCTTTTTGCCTCTGTAAATTCAAAAATATACAGGTCAAGATTGTCAGAAGCATTGATAATTGAAAAGGATAATAAGCAAATAATGGATGATCTCATAAAAACCGTTAGGGAAATACTTGAAGTCATACCATTTCGTATGCCCGATATAAACAGGATACTTGAATACAGGGCAAAAAAAGCAAAAGAGATCTCAATAGAAGAACCTTTTTCTATCGTTAAAGAAATTGATCTTAAAATCACCGATGAGATTATAAGGGATTTAGAAAAACTTGGATTTTTTAAAATATCAGGGGAATCAAGGGATCCAAGACTTTTTCCAGAGTATTATTTCATTAAATGGACAGACGCGGAAACTTTAGTCCAATATACTGATAGCTACATTATTAATGGTTACATACTTGTAGACAAGAGCAAACTTCTCAATGCATTCATGAAAAAAATGGAGCAGAGAATTCTAAGTTATATCAAAAACATAGCTGAAAAAACAAAAGAACTAAAACTTCCAATCTATGACGAAATTTTTAGGGAAGTATCAAAGATATCAGGGTCTCTGACAGAGATTGAAGTTCAATCAGAAGAGTTAAATCCTGAAGTATATCCACCTTGTGTCATTAAGGCTTTGTCGGGTGTTGGGGCCGGTGACAGAAACTATGCCATCACATTATTTTTATCTTCTTTTTTATCATATTCAAGGCTCTTGCCTTCAACAAAGATCTTCTCAAAGGATGAAAAACCTTCTCTTAATGAAAATCAGATTAATATTTTGATAAATGAAGTCATACCTTTGATTTTATCTGCTGCAAACAAGTGTAATCCGCCCCTACTCGAAGATCAACCCCAAGAGGAATTAAATATATACTACCACCTTGGATTTGGCCTTGCTTACCCTACATTGGATAACTTTGGAAGGAGCAAATGGTATATCCCTCCAGGTTGTGCAAAGGTAAAGGAAAATGCACCAACATTGTGCGAACCTGACGGCTTCTGTAAGATGTATTTCTATGAGATAACAAAAAAAGAGATACTTGAAAATATCAAAGGCAATACCACCGGTGAAAAAATTTTACTTGTTTTAAAAGACAGGATGAGAACTGTAAATGAAATCATTCAAAAAACTGGCGAACCTGAAGACGAAGTAAAAAAACAGCTATTAGCATTTGTTAAAAATAAAACAGTCACAGCCAGAAGAATAAATAATCCTTTCATGTATTATCTAAGAAAAAAACGGGCTCTTAAAAGAAAAGCGGATATTATTCGCTAATAATGGTGTTATCCGTATATATTTTACTATTTATTTATTAAAATGAATATTGACGAAAACTATTTAAATATAAAAATCATATAGACATCATGTTTCTATCTATTTTGTTTTTTAAAAATTTAATAATAGGAGGGATATAAACGAGTGGAGCTATTATAAAGGAGGCTAGTTTCTCTCAGATACCCAATGATCCCAGGGCACAAGTTGTAATTGTTGGAAACCCATGCGAGATAAACGGCGTAAAGAAAATAATGGCGTTGACAAAAGAGTTCAAAGAATTCTACAAAGACAGAGACGCAGACTACCCACACTGGCCAAAAAGAGTTTTCACCATAGCTGTATTCTGTAAGGAAAACTTTTCCCCAAAATCAATACCATCTTACGTTGAAAAGGATATGGGATTACCTCTCGAAGAAGTAAACAAAATGAATATTTCTAGCGGTGTTTTCTATGCATACACAGACAAAGAGGTAAGATCGAGAAAGATAAAAGAAGTATCAAGGTATGCAAGGGGGAACTGTAGGCAGTGTACCGACTTTACTGGTGATTTTTCAGATATATCTGTGGGGAGTGTAGGAACACAGGCAGGTTGGTCAACGGTAATCTTGAGATCAAAAGAAGCAAAAGATTTGTTCAAAAAACTTGTCGATCAAGATCTTATTGAAGTTTCGACAAATGTTCAAATGGAAGAACTAAACAAAGTTATAGACCTAAACAACAAACAGGCCAAAAAATCTATTAAGCTATCCCAAGACAAGGGATTCAAACTTCCTTTTGTAGATTTGGAAAAAGATGATAATTTAGAAGGATTTGTTGAAAAGGGCCATAAAAAAGACTTTATGGATTTGGAAAAAGAAATTCTGCAATCGGGGCTTTGTGTTGCATGCGGAACATGTGCACTTGCATGTCCGTGTTATAATATTGAAATGCTTGAGGATGGGAGACCTTACAGTATCAGGGGCTGTCTGCCGAACTGTGGCTGTTGCTATATGGCGTGTCCAAGAACACACTCCTTTAAGGAAATACTCTTGAAGGATCAGGAAGAACCTGAGATTGTTGCGGCAAGGGCCAAAAATCCATCATATCATAGTCAAGATGGTGGCGTGATAACAGCCTTAATAACATACGGTCTTAAGAATGATATATTCTCAAAAGCTATTGTTGCCAGGGCCGATTCGAAATGGAGGGCATATCCGTTTATTACAAATGATCCTTCATTCCTGAAAAGAGCTGCAGGTTCTAAATATTCTATTATTCCGCAAGTATATGGATTAAAGTTTGGAAGGTGATTTAATGGTAGATTTAGGTGTTGAATTTTTAGGTGTTGAATTTAAGAGTCCGATTCTCCTCTCTTCGGCCCCGCCAACTTTGGATGCAGATCATATTAAAAGGGCTGTAGAGGCTGGTTTTGGTGGTGGAGTCACAAAGACTATATCTTACAGGCAATTTCATGATCCAAAACCAAGATTTCAAGGGGTCAAAGGTAGAAACAGACTATTTGGAATGCAAAATATAGAGCATATTTCCACCTATGTCTTTGACTGGTGGATAAAAGAGTTTAAGGTGCTAAGAGAGCTAAAGAAAACTCACGGCACCCCTATTATTGCTAGTATAATGGCAGGTACAGATCTAGATGAATGGGCAAAATTAGCAAAAGATGTTGAGGCGCAGGGCGCTGATATAATTGAACTAAATGTTTCATGCCCTCACATGTCAGACAGTGCGATGGGAGCATTTATAGGTCAGGACTGTCCATTGACCGGAGAAGTTTCTAAGGCGGCAGCAGAGGCTGTTAGTGTTCCTATCATGACAAAACTAACTCCAAACGTAACTGACATCGCATCAATAGCAAAGGAAGCAATAAAGGGTGGTGCAAAAGGAGTATCTGCAATTAACACAGTCTTAGTTCTATCGGGTGTTGATATTACAACTGGAAACCCTTTGCCTGATGTTTGGGGTAAGGGTGGATTTGGAGGTTACTCGGGCCCTGCTGTGAGGCCAATAGGACTCAGAATGGTCGGAGAAATTGCAAGAGAAGGCATCAACATTTCAGGGATAGGTGGAATTGAGTCTTGGGAAAATGTAATTGAATATATGATGATGGGAGCAGGTACAGTACAGCTTGCAACAGCTGCTATGTGGTATGGATTTGACATAGTAAAAGGCTGGAACGAGAATATTCTAACCTTTATGAAAGAGCATGGTTACGACTCGCTTGCAGACTTGAAAGGAATTACACTACCAAAGATTACAGAACTTGAAAAACTAGACTACGTAGATGAAGTATATTCTGATGTTGATACTGAAAGATGCATAGATTGCAGAAGATGTGTTACTGCATGCAGAGACGGAGCTACAGATGCAATGAAAAATCCAAAGCTAAATGATGTTGACTATGAAAAATGTGTAGGATGTGCACTGTGCAAGATGGTCTGTCCACAAAACTGTATTTCAATGATAATCAATAAAGATAAAAAATAAATTTATTTTTTTCTTTCATTCTTTTACTTCTATTGACGCCTCAGGATTAAATGGATTTGTTCTTACTGCAAGAGAGAACAGATAAGGATATTTATTTTTTAAATGTCCCATATATTCTACCCATTCATAGATTAGAATTACATAGGCTCTTTTCAGATCGCCTTGTAAATGATTTAGATCAGTACCTGTACATTTTTTAAGATCGTTTCTTAATGATAGTTCTTCTG
>DUKX01000038.1:0-4339 GCA_013329085.1 Methanofastidiosum sp.
TGTGGTGGCATTCCATATCTAAAAGGCTTGAGATATGCTTCAAATGATGATACGGGCAGCCCTTTTTCTTTTATTCTTGTTTTAAGAATTTCTACATTATGGATTCTCTGGCCACCAGAACTTATTTCAACGCCTTTATAGTCCAAATCAAATGCCCTTGCTGTCTCGCCATCAAAGTTAGTATAAAATGGTTTAGTTGATAGGGGGTATTTTGTCAAGAAGTAAAGATCATCACCATATTTTTCCTTGACAATGTTTCCTAAAGCTTTTTCTGATTCTGTGCCCAAATCTTCGCCGTGGTGAACATTAAATCCACTTTCTTGAAGAAGAGATATTGCCTCTTCATATTTGACTCTTCTGAAAGGTGTAGAAGGTGTATTTACTTCGACTCCCAATAAAGCGAGCTCGTTCTTTTTATTATCGTTAACGCATTTCAAGATGTGAGAAACTAGATTCTCAAGAATATAAATAACATCATCTTCGCTTTCAATAAATGACATTTCTATATCAACAGCATCAGATTCAGAAAGGTGTCTTCTTGTGTTGGATTCTTCAGCCCTGAAGTAGTGAGCCATCTCAAAAACTCTGTCCATTCCAGTAGCCATCATGGTCTGTTTGTATAGCTGAGGAGACTGTGCTAGAAAAGCTTCTCTTTCAAAATATGAAAGTGGAAAAAGTTCAGTCCCACCTTCAGTGCCTGAAGCGCTTATCTTTGGAGTTTGAATTTCTACAAATGCTTGGCTCAAAAGGTACTCTCTTGCAGCCCTTAAGATTTCGCTTCTAATCTTAAAAATAGCAGTTACTCTTGGTTTTCGTATATCCATGAATCTATTGTCAAGCCTTGTGTCAATATCCGCATCAACTTTTTCAGATGGATCAAGTGGAAGACTTGGTTCTGCCATGCTTATTATTTCTATTTCGCTAGGTATCACTTCAAGCCCACTTGGGGCTTGAGGGGATGCTTTTGTATTTCCTTTAACTGCAATTATCCATTCTCTTCCTAAAGAATCCATTAATTTAAAAATCTCTTCAGAGACTTTCTTTTTGGGTGCAGTAATCTGGGCAATTCCCTCTCTATCTCTTAGCAAAATGAATTTAATCCCGCCAAGGTCCCTCCTCTCATGAACCCATCCAGCGAGTACAACTTCCTCGCCATCCTTTAAATTATTTGAATAACATGTTCTTTTAAGCATTTAAGCCACCGCACATAATTTTTCTTTAAGTAATTTTATTGTTTTTGAAGGTTCTGCCCTGCCTTCTGTTTCATTGACAACTTTGCCAAATAAAAAGTGTAATGCATTTTGATTTCCAGATTTAAAGTCTAGAACAGCTTTTGGATTATCGGCTATAATCTTTTCTATTATTCCAACTAATGTGTCCTCAGAACTAATCTGATAAAAGTTCTTCTTACCCATGAGAATTGGGATTTCTTCACCGGTATCAACAGCATCTTCAATAATCCACTTAGCATTTTTTACAGAAAGTTCGCCCCTCTCAATGAATCCTACCATATCCGAGATATGTTTTGGGTTAATTTTTGATGTTGAAACTGACAAGTTTTTTTCATTTAATCTTCGTTTAAGTTCAGTTGCACACCACTTACCTGCTTCAAGAGGATTTGAATTTTTTGCAGACTCTTCAAATAAATCAGATAGATAAAGATCAGATATCAAAGAATCAACTATTTCTTCTCCTAATGAGTATTCTTCCATAAACCTCTTCTTTTTAGCATGGGGGGATTCTGGGAGTACTGACTCAATTTGATTTAGCATCTCCGGGCCAATATAAACTGGAACTAGATCAGGATCAGGAATATACCTATAGTCGGCAACTGTTTCTTTTTTCCTCAAGGTTTTAGTTATCATGCTTGCTTCATCAAAATGCCTTGTCTCCATCGTTATTGTCCCACCTCTTTGTAGAACAGCCTTCTGCCTAACAATCTCATATTTCAAGGCTTTGTAGATGCCCTTCACAGAGTTGACATTTTTTATTTCAATTCTATTTCCGCCCATTATCGAGATGTTAACATCCGCCCTAATGGATCCTGATTCTCCTCTTATCACACCTAAATATTCAAGGGATAACAAAAGGTCTCTCAAAAATTCTCTTGCATACTCAGGAGATTTTATCTCGGGTGCAGTTACTATTTCTGCCAGAGGTACACCGGATCTGTTAAAGTCAACTTTACCTTCTCTGAGCTCATATCTGCCCGGATCTTCTTCAATATGTATCTCCCAGATACCAACGCCCATAAAGACCCCGTTTCCTAAAATAGGCTGTGATGTTCTCTGATAATTTGAAGGCAGGTCGGGATAAAAATAATGTTTTCTTTGGACATAGAAAGGTTTTTCGTATGCTTTGCAACCTAAGAATAAACCTATTTTTAAGAGATTTTCTAGTGCCGTTTCGTTTATCCCCATCGGTTTTGATCCAGGTTGTGAAGTGCATATAGGGCAAATATTATTGTTTGGGGGGGAATTAATATAGTCTGATGAGCACTCACAAAAAATCTTTTGATTAGTTTTCAATTGCACATGTATTTCAAGACCTATTTTTAGATTCAAATCTTTGTATTTATCTTCGTGAAGCTGCAATTACATTCCCCCACAGGCTATTTCTACTGCCCTCATGCCTTTAAGTAATTTAGACTCAGACAAGCTATCGGCGTGAAGTTGTAATCCCACAGGAAGGCCTTTTACTTCACCAACAGGCTGACTTGAGGCACAAATACCTGCAAGATTTGCACTCACAGTAAGTATGTCTGAAGAGTACATAGCGAGTGGATCTGAGATTCTTTCTCCTATTTTCCAAGGGAGTGTGGGCATAGTTGGGCCAATAAGTAAATCATATGAATTAAAAATTCTTTTAAAATCCTCTTTAATTGCACTTCTTGCCTTCAGAGCTTTTGTGTACCATCTTCCTTTAAACTCTTCCATAGTAATAAATGTTCCAAGTAAAACCCTTCTCTTTACCTCAGTCCCCATTGAAGTTTCCCTTGTATTAGAAACGGCCTCTACTATATCTTGCCCTCCCGCATAATGTCCGTATTTAAACCCATCAAATTTCGACATTGCAGATGAGAACTCGCTGAACACAACTAAATAATATATAGGTATAGAGTATTTTATGTTTGGAAGTGAAACTTCTTCTATTTTTGCACCTTGNNGCAATCTTCATGTTTTTAATATCGCCATCTTTGAAGTTTTCAACTGTTTTGAGATATGAGTTATTACTTTGAACAGTCACCGTGTCTCTAGAGTCTTTTCCAGAAATAATATCAAGTAAAAGTGCTATTCCATAAGTATCTTTTGCAAAAGGCCCAGGGCCTTCTAGACTCATGGCCATATCAGAAAGACCATATCGAGAAACTAATCCATAACTTGGTTTGAATCCATATACGCCGCAAAAACTTGCAGGACATCTTATTGAACCACCTGTATCGCTACCTATAGAAAGATCAGAAAAATCTGCAGCAACTGAAGCTGCACTTCCTGAAGAACTCCCCCCGGGCACATAATCAATATTTCTAGGATTTTTAGTTGGACCAAAATAAGAAGAAGTTCCATCTGAGCCGCATGCAAATTCATCCATGTTGCACTTACCAATTATGATTCCATCTTCCTTCTTAATCAAGTTAGTAACCGTTGCATCGTATGGTGCTATATAATTCTCCAATACTTTTGAACCACAAGTCATTCTAGTATTAGAGACTGCAATATTATCTTTAATAGAAATAACAAGGCCGGAAAGCTTTCCCTGAGTTCCATCATTTATTTTTTTCTGGATTTCCTTTGAAGATTTTTCGGCTTCCTCGGTACTCAAGGTAATAAAAGCATTTATTTCCTTATTCCTTTTTTCAATCTCTTCAATTTTTTTATGAAGATGTTCTTCTACTGACTTGGATAATAAATCCTCAATGAGATCTCTAGTAAACATGATATCACTAAATCAAAGATTTCTTGGAACGACTATAAAATCGTCTTCTATTTTATTAAAGTTAGATCTAATTCTGTTAATATTATTGAAGGGTTTTGGTTCTGAATCTTTCCTCAAAACATTGACATTTTCCACCACATAATAAAGTTCTTTTTCACCAACTTTAATCTCATCAATAATTGAAAATTCTTCAAGAATTCTCTCGAATTCCTCGCGAAATTTTTCTTTTTCTTTGTCAGAAAGCTTTAATCTAGCAATTTCTGAAACTCTCCCTATAACACTGTCATTGATAATGGTTTCTACCATTTTTACCCCTTCAAAATTTAAAGTTGTTGTCTTAAGATTGCATATAAATGTTTCTCTTATAATCTGGCTAGATTAAGCCTTTAAAAGCCTTGAGAAT
>DUKX01000038.1:4439-5968 GCA_013329085.1 Methanofastidiosum sp.
TCTCCAGACTCGCCTTTTGTAGCATCTGATTCTGTAATCCCACTTATTATTTCTCCTGAGCGGATCATATCTGTGGTATCTAATAATCCTACAAATTTTCCTTTATCGTCAAGAACGCCAAGAAATGAAACTTTAAAGTTTAACATTACTTTGGAAGCAATGTATGTTGGAGTTTTTTCCCATACACTCATGAAATAATTGTGATCAATATACTCGGCGATTGATTTTTTAAGTTTATACTTTTTACTGACTAGAGGAAGTAGTTGTTTTAAAGAGATAATACCAATAACATTACCATTATCAACTATGGGCAGATAATAAAAATCTCCACTTAAAAATAATGAAATGACTTTCTCAATGTTATCTTTCTTATTTATAACTGGGATTTCCCTCCTCATTATTAAGGCCAATTGTTCTTCTTCTGGTTTTGAAAGTATATCATTAATATTAATTATGCCAAGAAATGTGTCAGTGCCCTCTTTGAATGCGATTAGCTCCGATATATCATTTTTCTTCATTGTTTCTATTGCAAGGGCCCTATCGCTAGGTATACTGAATTTTAAGAAATCCCTTATTATAATCTCGTCTAAAGTCATTTTACTCCCTCATTACGATAAATTTATATAATGAATAAACTTTTTTTTGTTAGTGATTATATGGTAAAGAGAAAACCGCAGGCTGTTGGGGGTGCAATGCCCGCAACTGGTGCTGGACTCATCAGATATTTTGACGAAGACGAAGGAGGATTAAAAATCCGTCCTGAAGTAGTAGTCGTGATCTGTGTTTTCGTCATAGTGGTAGGCATACTATTACAGATTTTTGGGGCAGAACTATTAGGCTTTTAATATATTTATAGATCGTCCTCTTTTTTATATTCTTTATTAAATCTTCTAAAGGGATTTTCTTTCCCAAATGAATTGCTAGATACACATTCATTGCTCTCAGTAGAAGTTTCGTTTACCGGAATATTTCTTTCTTCTTTGATATTTAACTCTCTAGATTCATTTTCTAACTTCTCTTCTTCTCCAAAAAGAGCAAATTCGTCCTTCATGATCTCGTCAAATTTATTTTGTTTATCTTGATCAAGCGTTTCTTCGATCTCATCTTCAATTGGTTTGTACGATGGTTCAGAAGCAACAAATGGAGAAGATTTTATTACGGAATCTTTGGTATCAAGTTTTTGAATAAATCTTTTAGATGCCTCTAGTTCTCCCTCTTGTTTTGCACATTTCAGTCTTAATTCGCTAAATTCTTCTTCCATCTTGAGCATTTTATTCAATTTGAATTCAAGTTCAGATTTATCTTCTTTTAAGACTTTCAGTTTTCTCAATGAGTTTTCAACTTCATCATTTAACTCGTTGAGCTTTATTTTCAGACTATCATTTTCTGCTTTGTACATTTTCGCTTTTTTTATTTCTTCTAACGGAGGAAGTTTCCCCTTGGATACCACTATACAATCTTTTCCTACAGACACTATTTCGTCTGCTACTAGAGTTATTTTTGTTTCAAATCTCAGAAGTTTTGATTCT
>DUKX01000004.1 GCA_013329085.1 Methanofastidiosum sp.
GGTCAGAGATTTGGCAAGAGTTATGATAAAACTTACGATATAACTTTAGAAGTAGTCAAGAGAATATTCCAGTAAATAAATTTAAGAATAAGTTTATTATAATTAAATTAAAAATAATAAAAAATTTTTATCTTTATCTTGCAAGAGTTATCTCTATTGCAGAAACATTAGCACTTGAGTTGTCATCTCGTGTAATTGTTTCTGTTGATGTAGATATTTTTTGTACATTAACGTCTACTACGAATTTGTTTCTGACAATTTCTGCTACGTCGACTGCTCGTGAAATGGCTCTTCCTCTTGCTTTTATTATTACATTGTCTGTTTCTTTTTTGTTAAGCTGTGTTACAACAGCTAAAACATAGTTCATTACAGGTTTACTTCCGACAAATACGATATTTTCGTCTGACATTTCTAATCCTCCTCTACGGTTATTGCATTTGCTGCACATTCGTTAACACAGAGGAGACAAGCTATACAATCTTTTTCATTAATTACTACTGCTACGTCTCCTTGTATTTCAAATACTCCTACGGGACATGTTGATACGCAAATTCCACATCCTGTACAGTCATCGTTTACTGTTACCTTTGACATTTGATAACCTCAAGCGCTTTTTTTTACTTTAATATATAAGTTTACCCGTTATTTCAACTTTACTGCCGTTCCGTATGCTAACATCTCGGCAGCACCTGTCATTACAGCGCTTGTGGAGTATCTTATGTTTATGACAGCATCTGCACCTACGCTTTGCGCATCTTCCATCATTCTTTTCAATGCCTCACGCCTAGATTCTGAAAGCATTTCAGTGTACTCATTGATTTCTCCGCCGACAACTGTTCTAAGGCCAGCGACGATGTCTTTACCAATGTGTTTTGCTCTAATTGAGTTACCAGATACTACCCCAATTACTTTTTCAATTTCTCTACCTGGTATGAAGTCCGTAGTTGTAATTATCACGCTACCACCTAAAACTCTTGGAGGTACGCCTTTAAATAATTAATCCAAGAAAATAGAAATTTCTTTTATCCTATCCCTTAAATATGCAGCTTTCTCAAAATCCAAGTTATTTGCAGCCTTAACCATCTCATCATGAAGATACGCCAAATACTCTTCTGGGTCTTCAACTTTTGATATTTTGTAATCTTCCTGATCTTTTTCAGATATTTCTATTTTTTTCTTAATCGTCTGAGGAGTTATATTGTTCTTAATATTGTATTCTGTCTGGATCTTTCTTCTCCTTTCAGTTTCGTCAATTGCCCTTTTCATTGAAGATGTGACTTTGTCTGCGTACATTATTACAGTACCAGATACATTTCTTGCAACTCTTCCCATAATCTGTATCAAAGAAGTTGTAGATCTAAGGTATCCTTCTTTGTCTGCATCTAGAATTGCAATCAAAGAAACTTCGGGGAGGTCAAGCCCTTCTCTTAGTAGATTGATGCCTACAAGACAATCATATGTTCCAGCTCTAAGTTCACGTAATAGTTCTACCCTCTGCAGAGTATCAATTTCAGAGTGGAGGTATCTTGCATTTATGCCCAATTCAATTAGATAATCAGTTAGATCTTCTGCCATCCTCTTTGTAAGGGTTAAGACTAGCGTTCTTTCATTATTTTCAATTCTCTTTTTGACCTCAGAAACAAGGTCATCAATCTGCCCTTCTCTTTTTTTAATAATTACAACTGGGTCTACCAATCCTGTTGGTCTGACAATTTGTTCAACAACTTTATCAGATATACCTAATTCATAATCGGCTGGAGTTGCAGAAACAAATATGACTTGATTCAAAAGAGTTTCAAATTCATTGTATCTTAATGGCCTATTGTCAAGTGCAGAAGGGAGTCTAAATCCATAGTTGACAAGTGTTTCTTTTCTTGATTTATCTCCCTCATACATCCCCCTAATCTGAGGAACGGTAATGTGCGATTCATCTATTATCAAAAGAAAATCCTTTGGAAAATAGTTAATTAATGTATCGGGTTTTTCCCCTTTCTGTCTTCCAGCAAAATAACGAGAATAATTTTCAATCCCCTTGCAGTACCCCATTTCCTGCATCATCTCTATGTCATATTTAGTCCTTGTTTCAATTCTATGCGCCTCTATGAATTTACCTTGAGAATTTAAATCAGCCAATACTACTTCAAGTTCATTTTGAATTTCAGTTATGACTTTGCCTATAGTGTCTTGGGGTATAAGGTAGTGGCTCGCAGGATATATGTAAATATTCTCAATTTCTCCCATGTCCGAAAAGTTAATAGGGTGAATTTTTCTGATTTTTGTTATTTCATCACCCAAAAATTCAACTCTTACTATATAATCTGTGAACAAGGGAAAGAGCTCTACTACATCGCCTCTTGCCCTGAATGTTCCACTTTTAAAATCTGAATCGTCTCTCTCATACTGCATCGAAACTAGTTTTTTTAGAAAATCATCCCTGTCAATCTGCTCATTTTTCCTTATGAACGTACCCATCTCTTTATATGTCTCGGGAGAACCAAGACCATAAATACATGAAACGCTTGCTACGATTATGCAGTCGCTCCTTGAAAGAAGAGAGGCTGTTGCAGAGTGCCTCATTCTTGTTAATTCTTCATTTATAGAAACATCTTTTTCAATATAGGTATCTGTGTGCGGCAGATAAGCCTCAGGTTGATAATAGTCATAATAACTGACAAAATATCCAACAGCATTCTCTGGGAAAAATGCTTTGAATTCAGAAAAAAGCTGGGATGCTAAAGTCTTATTTGGAGAAATGATGAGTGTGGGTTTATTGTATTTCTCAATCAAATTAGCAATTGTAAATGTTTTCCCTGAACCTGTGACCCCAAGAAGTGTCTGGTATTTGAATCCTTTTTTAATTCCTTCGTTTAGCTCAATTATGGCTTGGGGTTGGTCACCATTTGGTTGAAATTCAGAATGAAGTTTGAAGTCTCCCACATTCAAAAAGAAGTGGATTATTTTAAATAGTTTTTTAGTGTGAAGTTTTAATAAAAAAGGATTCAGCAGATATCTAAAATGGATAGAAGATGAAACTAGGTCTCTTCCTTAACTTCAAAAACTTTAGAGCAATCAAAATCAGAATATTTATGGCATGAAAAAATTTTATCACCGTAATAGATAGTTTCAAAATCAAATAGGTCAGGTGATCTATAGAATTTATCATATACTATTATGAGATCTTCTTCATCGAGTTTAATTTCTTTACCATCTTTAGTTTTAACATAGAAATAATTATAGCCTTCATCAAATCCAATTCTCTTTATTTGTTCATATTTTACAGATGCTATTTCTGGTATGGCTTTTTTCAGTTTTTCATAGAAAGACCCACCATTTTTTATGTCTAAGAGAATCATTTTGCAAATCTTTACTTTTTCATAATAACTGTCTTCGTTATCTTCAGAAATCAATAGGGGCTGTTTCCTTTCCTTTTCTAATTCTTTTAGTGCAGCTAATTCTTCAACATGGAGAATATTTTTGTATATACCAAAAACTACCCCTTTTTCCCTGAGTGTTTCCAGTCTTTTTAAGAAGGCGTCAAGATCCCATATCAGTTCTACATCCATGCAATTTGGATTAAGTATAAGTTATTTAAATGCCTTTTCAAATTTATCTTCATGGAACTTAATGAGCTTGTTAGCTATATGGACGATTATCTTAGAGTTAATGAGATAGATGATGTATCTGCAAACGGATTACAAATAGAAGGAAAAAAAGAAGTCAAAAAAATATGCCTAGGCGTAGATAGTTCTCTAGAAATTTTCAAAGAGGCTTCGAAAAGAAAGGCCGATCTCTTGATTGTCCACCACGGGCTAATCTGGGGTGGATTAAAATGTATAAGGGGCCTTGTGAAAGAAAGAATTTCTTATCTATTAGAAAACGGTATTTCCTTATATGCCGCACATTTGCCTCTCGATATGCATCCAGAAGTTGGGAATAACATAGAACTCATAAAAATACTAAATCTTTCTGATCCTGAGCCATTTGGAGCCTACCATGGATTAAAGATAGGATTCAAAGGTCGTTATGAAAAATTGAAAAATATTAAAGATATATCTAAAACCCTAGAAAAAACTCTTCCTGCTAGAATTGAGTCATTCAATTTTGGACCTGATAAAATAAGATCTGTGGGGATAGTTAGTGGTGGTGGAGGGTCTGCCTTTGAGGATTGTATTAAAGAAAACTTGGACCTATTTATTACTGGTGAACCTTCACACACAATTTACCATATTGCAAAAGAAGCTGGAATAAATTTAATATTTGCAGGACACTATGCTACTGAAAAGCTTGGGGTAAAGGCTTTAGGAAATAAAGTTGAAGAGAAATATCGCATAAAAACAGATTTTATAGATATACCGACAGGCCTCTAGCAAACTATATCAGAAAGCCTATCATTATTTATTGCATTTTTAATCTCTAAGGCTATTCTTCTCCCTGTTGACATAGGCTTTCCGTATTTGATATAAGTATAAGGCGAATATGGCTCAAAAAGATTTGTGCCTGCTACAATTCTGGCTGAAATCTCAAATATGAATATATCTTCCTCTGGTGTAATCACACCTTCAAGACAGAATGGACCAAACAATCCTTGTTTAGAAATTAACTTTTTTGACTTTTCAATTACTCTCTCGCCCATGTCAAATATTTCTGGTAGCAATGACTCTCTGACAGTGATTGGAATATTCCCAACTACGACATAACTTGGATCTATCTTCTTTAGCGCAAATTGGTCTCTTGCTGAGATCCTTCCGATAGAATCTACATTGCTCTCATATCTTTTATCGAAGCTCATTATTTCTAGTTCGTTATTTAACGGACTGTAAAAATAATGGAAATATGCAGGTACTCCAATGATATACTCTTGAATTACATATTGCTCATTGATATGGTCAGAAATCTTTTCATGAAAATCCTTAGTATCCTTGGCAAGGAAGTATCCCTTTCCCCCTTGTGCGCCATAAAACTTTACAATTACCGGCCTATCTATTTCTTCGGGGGTATCAAATATTCTCGGAATTTTAATATTTGCATCAGTTAACCATTGCCTTTCAAGTTCTCTTGAAGACTCCCATTCTAGCACGTCTTTATTACCAAAGTACATTACCTTCAAGTCTTTGAAGTCCTCTATTTTCATATAAGCAATAAAAGAACCGTGTGGTATAAGGATGGTATTCCTTTTTATTAATTCATCTTGCAAGGAAAAAAGCTCTTTGAAATGATCAACAAGTAGAATTTCATCGGCTACACCGAAACTTCTGTAAACTTTTTCTGCTCCTTTTTTTGCTATACATAAGGTCTTAAATCCCTCATCTTTTGCACCCTTTAATATTTGAAGGGCGGAATGACTTCCAAGTGTCGCAATAGTATAATCATTTACAGCCATTGAGTATTAACTTAAGTTATAATACTTAAAACTTTCTGTAGTTGAAAAGAGAAAATTATTTAAATTAACATTCCGAACGTGCCAAAGTGATGGAAAGAAGAGCACTAATTAGCGTTACAAATAAAAATGGCCTCAAAATATTTGCAAAAACTTTGTCAAATTTAGGTTTTGAGATTGTATCAACTGGAGGCACATTAAAATTTCTTTTGGAAAATGGGATAAATGCTACTCCAATTGAAAAGGTTACAGGATTTAAGGAAATGATAGGTGGCAGAGTAAAAACTCTTCATCCAAATATCCATGGTGGAATTCTTTATATCAGAGACGACAAAGGACATGAAAACGAGATAAGTTCAGAAGGAATAAAACCAATAGACATAGTTGTATGTAATCTATATCCTTTCCAAGAAACAGTTATGAAGAATCCTTCTCTTGAAGATGCCATTGAAAACATTGACATCGGTGGAGTAACTCTTCTAAGGGCGGCCGCTAAAAATTTCAAATATGTAACTGTTATTGTGGATCCATCAGACTATGATAGCGTCACTAAAGAGTTGTTGGAAAAAGGAAATACCTCTTATGAAACAAGGAAAGAGTTATGTGTCAAAGCTTTTTCCCATACCGCCGATTACGATAGCGCAATTGATTCTTATCTGTCAGAAATCCTAACCAAAAATAAGAAGTTGAGACTTTCATTTGATTCGGGTAAAGATCTTAGATATGGAGAAAACTGGCATCAAAAAGCACGTTTCTTCAAAAAGGATACTGTTGAGCCATCAGCGTCAAACATGAAACAGCTTCACGGCAAAGCTCTTTCTTATAATAATTATCTTGATATTGAAGCTGCACTAAATGCTGCAAAGGAACTTTCCCAGTACAATGCAGCAGTCATTGTAAAACATCTAAATCCTTGTGGTATTGCTACAGGAATGACTCTACTTGACGCATTGAAAAATGCATGGGATGGAGATAGAGTATCTGCATACGGTAGTATAATAGCTTTGACGAGAAAAGTAGATTTAGAAACAGCTTCTTTTCTCAAAGGTAAATTTGTTGAAGTAATTGTTGCCCCTTCTTTTGATGTAGATGCATTAGAATTTTTGAAGAACAAGAGTAAAGATTTGAGAATCCTTGAAACGGGAAAACTGTTCACTTCTGAAAATAAAGTTTACAAATATTTGATTGGTGGGATTATTGAACAGGACCGACCAAAAGGTCTTTATGAAAAATGGGAATGCGTTACAAATGAAAAATTTCCCGATAGTAAAAAAGATTTAGGCCTTTTTACCATTATAGCAACTAAATATACAAAGTCAAACTCAATTGTTTTAGGGATGGAATACGAAAAAGGCCAGTTTAAGGTATTAGGAAGTGGAGTTGGACAGCCAAATAGAGTTGACTCTCTTAAAAAGCTTGCAATACCAAAAATCTATGAGAATCTTGAAAATATGTGGAATGAAGAAAAGCCAAATATTGACAAAGAAACCTTTTTCAAAGAAAAGATATCAGAATGCGTTCTAGTTTCTGACGCCTTCTTCCCGTTCGATGATACTGTTAGAGTTGCGGCTGAGCATAACATAAAATTCATTATCCAGTCTGGGGGCTCAATAAGGGATAAAGAGGTAATAGAAACATCAAATAAATTTGACATCTCTATGATCTTCACTGGAATGAGATACTTCAATCACTAATATCTACCATATCTTTGGGACTAATCTATATTTAACTTCTTTGGTGTATTCAAGATAGCCATCTAATTCTTTCTGTAAAGTTTTATCTTCTAGGTAAGTTCTTACAAGTAATGGTAAGATAGTAACTAAATTAATTACTAAGCCCCAGAAAGATCCCAATACTAACGGTGTTGCAAGGGTATATATTAATCCACCAACGTACCCCGGGTGCCTAACATAAGCATAAGGTCCCTCTTTGCATACTTTGTGTCCCCTCTCCTTCTGTATTCTAACTACTGATGAAAAAAACTTATTCTTCTTTTTGGCCCAAAGAATAATTAACTGCCCAACTGCGTAAAGGCCTATGCCAACAATTACCCAGAATAAATGGAGCTCTGGCACCCATCCAAAACGACCAACGTCAAGAGCACAGAAAATTATTACAATAAAATAGATGAGGGTAGATATTATGAAAAATATTTTGTCCCATGGTTTCATCCCCTCTCCTGGCTTTAATCGTTCCGCAATTAGCCCGGTGTTATCGGATAAATAATAATAAGTTAGTAAAACAAAAAGGATATTCAATCCATTATAAATCCAACCTTGCCAATAATTTAAACGGCCTGCACAAATAAAGGTAAGGGCAACTATCAATCCATAGCTAAGAATTCCTCTAATTATGATTTTATGACTTAATTTTGTTTCAGGCATGGCTTAAGATATCGTTGTAATTATTTAAAGTTAAGGATTATTTATAGCATATCCTTGATATCCATCTTCAATTTATTAAGAAAATCTAAATTGTCAAAATCTCTAAATTTAATGATAAATATATTTAAATATCCGATATAATAAATTCTAATATGAGCAGCCCAAGTTATACCTCTTCTGGATTTTCAAGAGAAGGAAAAGTTAAGAGAGTTTACGATGTTTCTGATAAAGAGATTGAATTTGAATTTACTGATAGAATCTCTGTCTTTGACAAGATAATTCCATCTAAAATTCCTTTCAAAGGGGAGACACTTTGTAGAGAAGGGGCTTTCTGGCTTAAAGAAGCAGAGAAGTTAGGATTCTTAACGCACTTCATAAAAATGACCGATAAGAACAAGATGTTGGTCAAGAGAGTCAATATTATTCATGATTATAACAAAATTGATCACAATACTAAAAACTATCTTATCCCACTAGAATTTATTTGCAGACACTACGTTGCAGGTTCTCTTCATGATAGGATAAACAAGGGTAGGATAGACCCAAAAGAACTTGGATTTAATAAAAAAACAGTTGAGTATGGAGAAAAATTGCCTGAGCCTTTTATTGAAACATCAACAAAGCTTGAGCCTGTTGATAGACCTTTGGAAAAGAAGGAAGCTTTGAGAATATCTAAACTTACAGAAGAAGAATACAAGAATATTCTAGAAACTATAATCAAGATGGATTCAAGAATGTCAAAAATAGTAGAAAAGGGTGGATTGATTCATGTTGATGGGAAAAAGGAGTTCGGCATGAATGAAGATAGAACTCTGATATTTATTGATGTTTTTGGAACTGCAGACGAAGATAGATTCTGGGATAAAAAACTGTACGAAGAAGGGCAGATGGTAGAACTTTCAAAGGAATTCGTAAGGCAATATTATATTAAGACAGGATATAAAAAAGCGTTATACGATGCAAGGGATGAAGGTCGACCAGAGCCAGATATACCCGCATTACCTGAAAATATGGTGAAGGATGTATCCAATCTTTACATAAATATGTATGAAAGAATTACTGGAGAAAAATTTAGGTGATTTATTTGAAGGTAGAAATTAAAGTTGGATTAAAGGAAGGAATTACAGACCCTGAGGGTCTTAATATCAAAAAATCCCTGAAATTACTTAGTTTTGATAATGTCGAAAATGTTGAAGTAAAAAGAAGCTACGTCATAGAGATAAGTGGAAAGGATGAAAAGAAGATCAGAGAAGACGTTGACATGATGTGTAAAAAACTCCTGATTAATCCTGTAATCCACGATTATGAAGTGGAAATGATAAAATGAGTGGCAAACAAAATGTTTTTGAAATTAATCTTGACTTGCCTGACGAAAAACTTCTAGAGTTAAGTAGGAAGATAGGGATAGGGCTTTCCCTGGATGAAATGAAGTCAGTCAGAAATTACTTTAGAGAGCAAGGTAGAAATCCAACTGATATTGAAATACAGGCTATAGGCCAAGCATGGTCAGAACACTGTTGTTACAAATCATCAAAAAGTTTATTGAAAAAATTTATTTTTAATATTGAGGCGCCACAGAATATTTTTGTCATAAAGGAAGACGCCGGAGTAGTCGAGTTTGATAAAGATTACGCTTATGTTTTGGCTCTAGAAAGTCACAATCATCCATCGGCAGTTGAGCCATATGGAGGGGCCGCTACAGGAATTGGTGGAATTCTTAGAGATGTTGTATGTATGGGGGCGCAACCTGTTGCTCTGATAGACCCTATATTTTTTGGTCCTCTTGATTTGCCTTATGACCAACTACCAAAGGGTGTAAAACATCCTGAATTTATATTTAGGGGAGTAGTTGCTGGAATTAGAGACTATGGGAACAGAGTAGGAATCCCAACTGTATCTGGATCAGTTTACTTCCACCCAGGATATACAGGTAACTGCCTTGTAAATGTTGGATGTGTTGGGATAATTAAGAAGGACGATATAATCCACAGCAGAGTCAAGGAACTTGGGGATATCTTCGTTATGGTCGGTGGGAAGACCGGCAGAGATGGAATTCATGGTGTGAACTTCGCATCCGCAGAGCTTGATGAAGAGTCTGAAACATCTTCACGTTCTGCAGTTCAAGTGGGAGACCCGATAACAAAAGAACCATTAATCCACGCCTGTCTAGAAGCTAATACCAAAAAACTTCTGAATGGTATGAAAGATTTAGGCGGCGGGGGCTTATCGTGCGTAGTAGGAGAAATGGCCCATGCCGGTGGTTATGGAGCTAGAGTTAATCTAGAAAAAGTTTTGCTAAAAGAAAAAGGAATGAAACCATGGGAAATATGGGTATCAGAATCACAAGAAAGAATGATGCTTGCTGTTTCAAAAGAAAATCTCAAGGAAGTTCTTAATATTTTTGACAAGTGGGATGTTAATGCAGCCATTATTGGTGAAACAATTACTGAGAGAAGAGTCTTAGTATACTACGAAGGAGAGAAGATATTTGACATGGATTCAGAATTTTTGACAGGTGGCCCCTTATATGCAAGAGATGTCAAGATAGTCGAAAGAGGTCAGAAAGATATCCAAACTCAAGCACCTAAAGATACAAACGAAGTATTAATCAAGATGCTTTCAGATCCAAATATCGCATCAAAAGATTGGGTTATTCTACAATATGATCACACAGTTAGAGGGTCAACTTCACTTACTCCATTATACGGGGATGTTGTTAACTTTTCACCGCAAGACTCTGCGATAATAAAGCCGGTAGAAGAGCTTAACAAGGGTTTGGTAGTTTCAACTGCAGTAAATCCATTCTTATTGGAATATGATCCTTACTGGGGCGCAGCTTCAGCTATTGATGAAATTTATAGAAATATAGTTGCAGTTGGCGGTAAACCTCACTCTTTGGCAGATTGTCTCAATTTTGGAAATCCAGAGAAACCTGAGAGGTTCGGAGACTTTTATCAGGCTGTAATGGGATTAAATTTTGCCACAAAAGATCTTCAGATATCATTTTCATCGGGCAATGTAAGCCTTTACAATGAAAGCATGGTTGGNNTCAATATATCTTATTGGTAATACTGAAAGAGAATTTGGGGGATCATTATATTACAGAATTATAGGAATTAATGGTGGAATTGCCCCTAAAATGAATCCAGAAAACTTGATACATTTTTCAAATATTCTACTTGATTCAATGCAAAAAGGTATTGTGAAAAGCTGCCATGACTTAAGTGAAGGAGGCTTGGCCGTTGCTATTGCTGAAATGGCATTTGGAAGTGATTATGGCACAGAAATTGAATTGCCAATTATAAAAGGTATGAGGGCAGATGAATTTATCTTTTCAGAATCAAATACTAGATGGGTAGTTGAGGTTAAAGACGAAAAAGAATTTGAATCTCTGTTCAACAAAAATAATGTACCTTTCATAAAAATTGGGAAAGTATCAGGTAAAAAACTAGTTATAAAACAGAATGGGAATATAATAATAGATGCTCCTATAGGGAAATTAAGAGATAAATGGAAAAATGCAATCTGGGAGCATATGGGGTGATTCAATGGACAGGTCTGAGATTAAAGTTTGTGTTTTAAGGATAGAGGGAACAAACAATGAAGATGAAATGTACTACGCTTTCAAGAGATTAGGTGCCTCTCCTGAACTTGTTCATTTGAAAGATCTCAAAGATATATTTGATTATAATTGCCTTATGATCCCCGGAGGATTTTCTGCCGGAGATTATGTAAGAGCAGGTGCAATATTCGCCTCGAGGATAAGGGCAAGAATGGCAAATGACTTGCATAAATTCATAGACGAAGGCTGGCCCGTGGGTGGGATTTGTAATGGATTTCAAGTTCTAGTTGAGCTTGGAGTCCTACCTGGATTTAAAAGAATGGATTATCCTGATGCTTGTCTATTTTTGAATAATTCTGCAAGATTTGAATGTAGGCCAACATTACTAAAACATGAAAACAAAGGCAAATGTGTCTTCACAAGAAATATACCTCGAGGAGAAGTAATGCTTGTTCCATCAGCTCATGGAGAAGGAAAGTTACTGTTCCCACGGGAAAAGGAAAAAGAATACTTCGATAGATTATTTGAAAATGATCAAGTTGTATTTAGATATGTTGATAAAGACGGGGAATATGCAGGATATCCTTGGAATCCGAATGGCTCAGCACACAATATAGCCGGTATTTGTAATGAAGCTGGAAATGTATTTGGAATGATGCCACATCCAGAAAGAGCCTATTTCGATAAAAATAAGAATGGGATTTCTGGTATGAAACTCTTTGAATCAGTTTTAAAATATATCGAGGAAAAATAAAAATGTGCGGCATAATAGGTACTTCTTCAAACAATTCTTCATATGAATGCTATAGAGGACTCTTAGCTATTCAGCACAGGGGACAAGATTCGGCAGGTATACTATCATTTGATGGTATAGTCCATCAGAAAAAAGAAAAAGGCCTTGTATTGAATGTTTTCAATAAGGAAGAGTTATCAAAGCTTGAAGGGTCTAAAGCTATAGGGCATGTAAGGTATCCAACTGCAGGAACTAATACCCTTTGTGAAGCTCAACCTTTCTTTTTGAGCTATCCTTATGGGATTGGCCTTGCACATAACGGTAATATTACGAATTATCAGGCTTTAAAGTTGGAACTTGAAGAGAAGCATAGATGTATTCATTCAAAGTCAGACACTGAGGTCATGATAAATATTCTTTCTGAAGAGTTAATGAAAAATGATACTTTTGAGGCTATCAAAGGAACTATGGAAAGAATTGATGGCAGTTATTCTGCAGTGATGATGTTACCAAAAAAACTCATAGCTTTCAGAGACCCCTATGGGAACAGGCCATTGGTATTCGGAGAAAAAACGAATTTGGATGAAACGGCTTTTTCTTTTTCTTCTGAAAGTGTTGGACTTGACGTAAATGGTTATTCTCTTGTTAGGGATTTACTGCCTGGGGAGGCTATAGTTGTTGAAGATAAGAATGTTGAAAAGAAATTATTATGCCCAAAAGGTAGGGCCCATTGTATGTTTGAATGGGTCTATTTTTCAAGACCAGATTCTGTTATAGAAGGCAAAAGTGTCTACGAAGCTAGGATGGAACTGGGGAAGAACATAGAATTCGAAGGAGAAGGGGATGTAGTCATACCAGTACCTGACACTGCAAGAACAGCAGCTTTAGGATTTTCTGAGAAGTATGGAATTAAGCAAAGGGAAGGTTTGATAAAAAACAGATACATTGGGAGAACTTTCATCATGCCAACTCAAATATCAAGAGATGTGGCAGTTAGAGATAAACTAAACGTCATAAAAGGAGAAATTAGGGGAAAAAGGGTAATTCTTGTTGATGATAGTATAGTTAGAGGAACAACTAGCAAGAGGATAGTTACAATGCTAAGGGATAATGGCGCTAAAGAAGTTCATATGATTTCTACTTGCCCCCCTATAAAACATCCATGTTATTATGGTATAGATATGCCTACTGAAAAGGAGTTAATTGCAGCACGAAACACGGATGATGTCGCAGAAATAATTGGTGCAGACTCAGTTACATACCAGACCATAAAAGGCCTAGTAAAGTCAATTGGACTTAAAAAGGATGAACTATGCCTTGCATGCCTTAATGGAGATTATCCGACACATATACCTGAAGAAACAAGGAATTCCCTTACAAAAACAAGGAAATGTGAGAGAACTGGAGATATATAGGGATAGTGATATTTTGAGTGAAGTCTGGGCTGTTGTTGGGGGGGGAGCAAGAGAGTGGGCTTTAGCAGAGTCGATTACTAGATCTAAAAATGTGTCGGAAGTTCATGTCCTCCCCGGGAATCTCGGTGGGGCATTTGAAAAAAAATGTATCTGGCCGATTGGAAATGATAGAGTTAAGATTAAAAATTTTGATGATGTAAAAAAGTTTTTTATCGATTATAAACAAGAGATTCAAGAAAATAATGGCAGGGTAAAGAGGCTTGATGATCTTGATGACATTGTTTCTTATCTTTCAGAAAATAATATTGATATGGTGATTGGAGGTCAAGAAAAATACCTATCACTTGGGCTAAAAGAAAGTTGCGAAAAAAAAGGAATACCTTGTTGGGGGCCAACATCTAAGGCTATGGTAGTGGAAGCTGATAAATGCAATACCAATGACCTTATGAAAAAATGGGATATACCATGCCCCTCTTTTGAAAATTTCTATAGCCCAGAATCAGCAAAAGCTTTTTTAAAGAATAATTTTGGTAAGAATGGAAAGAAATACGTTGTTAAGTATCCATATTTACTAGATGGAAAAGGATCAAGAGTGTGTAATACCCTTGAAGAGGCTTTGAGTGCTGTTGATGACTTTATGATATCTGGAGTTATTTGTAAGCCCGTAGATAAATTGACCATAGAGGAAAGGCTCTATGGCGAAGAGGTAATGGTTTTCTATGCAGTTCATGAAGGTAATGTGAAATATCTTGGGAGTGCAAAAGATTTTCCAGAAAGATTTGATCATGAAGATACTTTCTTGATTGAGAGATTCAACAAGAGAATGGGCCACCCAAGTGAAATGGTAAACTACATAACAGGCGGAATGGGTGTTGTCGCCCCACATCCGCTTTTGAAGGGCAGAGAAGATTTAGTTAAGAAAATTGAGGATACTATAGTTGTTCCTTTTTTAACAAATCTCTTAGAAGAGGAAAAACTAGCTTTCAATGGAATAATCTATTTTGGTCTATGTGCCTTAAAGGAAAAGAATACTTACAACTTTTATGTATTTGAAATAAACGGGAGAGATGGGTCACCTGAAGCAGAGGGTAGGTGGCCAATAATAGAGACTTCTCTTTATGATATAACAAAAAAGAGTTATGAAGGAAAACTTGAAGAAGATCTAAATATCAAGTTTAAAGACAATGTTTGTGTTGGGGTATTTACAGTAAGCGGAAGCTTCCCTTGGTTTAAGGGGTGTGGATTTGAAGCTTCTCAAATGCCACCGGGGTATCCAGGCAAACACCTTACAGGCCAAGTGATAGATTATTCTAATGACATTCCACACAATTCATTCCACAGGCACGCTGGTACTTTTATTACTCAAACAGGAAATGTTGCCGTTGGTGGCGGACGTGTTATACTTGGTGGCGGATTGGCAGGCACATACAGTGAGGCGAGTAAAATTGCTTATGAAGTAATATCAGATAGATATATGAGATTTGTTGGTAAAAGCTTCAGGAAAAAAATTGGAGAAGGTATCGACTAATCAATATTTATACTATTTTAATATCCTTACCAACTCATTTTTAGTTAAATTTGAGGTATGTGCAAAATA
>DUKX01000020.1 GCA_013329085.1 Methanofastidiosum sp.
GGAGACGGCTGGGCCTATGATATAGGATATGGTGGCCTTGATCATGTTCTTGCCCTGGGAAAGAATGTCAACATTCTTGTTCTTGACACTGAAGTCTACTCAAATACTGGAGGCCAGATGTCAAAGGCAACACCCCTTGGTGCAGTGGCAAAGTTTGCGATGGGAGGAAAACCGACCCCAAAGAAGGACCTTGCTATGATGGCGATGGTCTATGGAAATGTATACGTTGCAAGAGTTGCTTTCGGTGCAAGTAATGCTCAAACAGTTAAGGCATTCCTAGAAGCAGAAGCATACGAGGGCACATCAATTATTATAGCCTATGCGCATTGTATCAATCAGGGATACGATCTTATCCACGGCCCCGAGCAGCAGAAGGCTGCCGTTCAGTCTGGTTACTGGCCACTAATGAGATTTAATCCAGATTTAGAGAAGGAAGGTAAAAATCCGCTTCAGTTAGATTCAGGGAAGCCTTCAATAACTCTTGATAAATTTATTTACAATGAAACTAGATTTAAGATATTGCTAAGGAGCAAGCCCGAAGTGGCAAAGAAACTCCTAGATGAGTCTCAGAAACAAGTTATAAAAAGGTGGAACTTCTATAAGTATTGGTCAGAAATGCCAATATTAAAAGAGGAAGAGAAATGATTGATCTTTCAACAAGATATATGGGGCTTAATTTAAAGAATCCCATAGTTGCTTCACCTTCTTACCTGTGGGAAGATCCAAATAATATTAAAAAAGCTGAGAAGTCAGGAGCTGCTGCTGTAGTTATGCACTCTTTATTTGAAGAGCAGCTCGAAATTGAACAAATGGAGCTGAATAGATTCCTACTTCAGGGAACAGAAAGTTATGCAGAAGCCCTGACATATTTCCCAGAGATAAAGGAATTCAAGTTTGCCCCAGATGAGTATATCGAACTTGTAAAGGAAGTTAAGGCCAGTTCACAAATCCCAATTATAGGAAGCTTAAATGGCGTTTCAGATGGTGGATGGATAAAGTATGCTCAAAAGATTGAACATGCCGGTGCAGATGGACTGGAGCTAAACATTTACTACATACCAACTGATATTTCGACAAAGTCTGAGAAAATTGAAGAGAACTATTATAATCTTGTTAAAAGCGTCAAACAAAAAATTAGGATCCCTCTGGCTGTTAAGTTGAGTCCTTATTTCACTTCAACGCCCAACGTATTAAAAAATATAGAAAAGGCAGGAGCCGATGCTTTTGTCATATTCAATAGATTCTACCAGCCAGATATTGACATTGAGAATCTTGAAATAATCCCAAATCTTGTTTTAAGTAATAGCGATGAGCTAAGACTGAGATTAAGATGGGCTGCAATAATGCACGGAAAAGTGAAGCCTGACATCGCAATCACAGGTGGCGTCCACACAGGAACAGATGTCATAAAATCAATTATGGCCGGAGCAAATGTTTCAATGATGACATCTGCATTGATAAAAAATGGCATTGGCCATATTGAAAAGGTCTTGACTGAAGTTACAGAGTGGCTTTCTAAAAATGGCTACAAATCAATAAAATCAATACAAGGCCTCATGTCTCAGGAGAAAGTTTTAGGGCCTTCAGCATATGAGCGGGCAAACTACATGAAAACTTTGGGATCTTATAAGTAGTTATTAAACTGATTTTGATTTTAATTTTTTTTCTGCTATTGAGAATATCATATCTAAGAATAGGGCTATCAGGATTGCAGGTATCGCACCGCTCAATGTTTTATTAATATTGAAACTTGCTAATCCTTCAAAGATTATCCTCCCCAATCCTCCACTCCCAATAATTGCTGTTAAGACTGCTATCCCGTTGGCAATTATGGCGGAGAATTTTAATCCCGCAAATATAGCAGGGTATGCTAAAGGAAGTCTAATATATCTCACTATCTGAAGGTCTGTCAATCCCATACCCTTACTTGTATCAATAAGTGCGATATCTGTTTTTGCTAAACCTACATACATGTTCTTTACAATTGGCACAATTGAACCCAAGACAATAGCAATTATCCCGGGTACAAATCCTATCCCGACTAAAGGGACTATTATTGCAACGAGGGCAAAACTTGGTATACTCTGAGCCATGTTTATTGTAGTTAAGACAACGTAAGAAACACGTTTGTAAAAAACAGAAAAGATAGCAAGAGGCGTTGCAAGGCATATCCCTATAGCTAATGAGATAAAGACCAAAGTAAGATGCTGCAGGATAGCATCAAAAAGAGGGGCTAAAGCTACCAAGGATTAAACCTCCTGGCCAATCTATTTTCTATAATCCACGCTATAAAGTCAAAAAAAACTCCAANNAGGGATATCGTATCTATAAATTCCTGCTTGAAGCGGAACTCCAAGACCTCCGGCTGCGATTAGACCCCCTAATGTGGCAATGCCCATAATATATACAACTGCAACTCTAATTCCGCTGCTTATCAAGGGTAAGGCCATCGGGAGTCTTACTTTTAATAGAATCTCATTTTTTGTAAGGCCAATTGCCTCTGCAATTTCAATATATTCATTGCTA
>DUKX01000075.1:0-9126 GCA_013329085.1 Methanofastidiosum sp.
ACAATGAAACTAGATTTAAGATATTACTGAGGAGCAAGCCTGAAGTGGCAAAGAAACTCCTAGATGAGTCTCAGAAACAAATTATAAAAAAGTGGAACTTCTATAAATATTGGTCAGAAATGCCAATATCAAAAGGGGAAGAGAAATGATTGATTTATCAACAAGCTATATGGGGCTTAATTTAAAGAACCCCATAGTTGCTTCACCTTCATACCTATGGGAAGATCCAAGTAATATTAAAAAAGCTGAGAAATCAGGAGCTGCCGCTGTAGTTTTGCACTCTTTATTTGAAGAGCAGCTCGAGATTGAACAAATGGAGCTAAATAGATTTCTACTTCAGGGTACAGAAAGTTATGCAGAAGCCCTGACATATTTTCCAGAGATAAAGGAATTCAAATTTGCCCCAGATGAGTATATCGAACTTGTAAAGGAAGTTAAGGCCAGTTCAGAAATCCCAATCATCGGAAGCTTAAATGGTGTTTCAGATGGCGGGTGGATAAAATATGCGCAAAAGATTGAACAGGCCGGCGCAGATGGACTGGAGCTAAACATTTACTACATCCCAACTGATATCTCAACAAACTCTGAAAAAATTGAAGAAAACTATTATAATCTTGTTAAAAGTGTCAAACAAAAGATTAGGATACCTTTGGCTGTTAAGCTCTCGCCTTATTTCACTTCAACACCCAACGTATTAAAAAATATAGAAAAGGCAGGTGCTGATGCTTTTGTCATATTCAATAGATTCTACCAGCCAGATATTGACATTCAGAATCTTGAAATAACCCCAAATCTTGTTTTAAGTAATAGCGATGAGCTAAGGCTAAGGCTAAGATGGGCTGCAATAATGTACGGAAAAGTGAAGCCGGATATTGCAATCACAGGTGGTGTTCACACTGGGTCAGACGTCATAAAATCAATTATGGCTGGAGCAAATGTCTCTATGATGACATCTGCATTGATAAAAAACGGCATTGGCCATATTGAAAAAGTCTTGACCGAAGTTACAGAGTGGCTTTCTAAAAATGACTATAAGTCAATAAAATCAATACAAGGACTCATGTCTCAGGAGAAAGTTTTAGAGCCTTCGGCATATGAGCGGGCAAACTACATGAAAACCTTGGGATCTTACAAGTAGTTAGTAAACTGATTTTGATTTTAATTTTTTTTCTGCTATTGAGAATATCATATCTAGAGATAGAGCTATAAGAATTGCAGGTATTGCGCCGCTCAATGTTTTATTAATGTTGAAACTTGCTAAACCTTCAAAGATTATCCTCCCCAATCCCCCACTCCCAATAATTGCTGTTAAGACCGCTATGCCGTTGGCAATTATGGCGGAGAATTTTAATCCCGCGAATATAGCAGGGTATGCTAGGGGAAGCCTTACATATCTTACTATCTGGAGGTCTGTCAATCCCATGCCTTTGCCTGTATCAATAAGTGCGATATCTGTTTTTGCTAGGCCTACATACATATTCTTTACAATAGGCACAATTGAACCTAAGACTATAGCAACTACCCCGGGCACAAATCCTATCCCGACTAAAGGAACTATTATTGCAACGAGTGCAAAACTTGGTATACTCTGAACCATGTTTATTACAGTTAAGACAACATAGGAAACACGTTTATAAAAAACAGAAAATATAGCAAGAGGTGTTGCAAGGCATATCCCTATAGCTAATGATGTAAAGACCAAAGTAAGATGTTGCAGAATAGCATCGAAAAGTGGGGCTAAAGCTACCAAGGATTGAACCTCCGGGCTAATCTATTTTCAATAATCCATGCTATAAAGTCAAAAAAAACTCCAAGCGTGCCGACCCATAGGGCAGCAACTATTATGGCCGGGATGTCATATCTGTAAATCCCTGCTTGTAGCGGGACTCCAAGACCACCGGCTGCAATTAAACCCCCTAATGTGACAATACCCATTATGTATACAACTGCTACCCTAATCCCACTACTTATCAAGGGTAATGCCATCGGGAGTCTTATTTTCAATAGAATCTCGTTTTTTGTAAGGCCAATTGCCCTTGCAATTTCAATATATTCATTGCTAACATGGGCAAGTCCTGTATAGGCATTTCTCATAATCGGGAGTATCGAATACAATACACATGCTGCTATCGTAGGCTTCTCCCCTAGCCCCAGGATAGGTAAGAGAAAAATAAATAATGCTAACTCAGGTATCATCTCTATGACATTTAACACATTAAACCAGATATTGGCAAGTTTAGGATTACTGTAAACTAAAATAGCTAATGTCACACCTATTAAGATCGAGAGAATCAATGCAATAGAGAACATGTAAAGGTGCTGGATAGTCCTCAAAGTAATTTGATGCACAGTCCAGACCGATAGTATGGTATCTATTACAGTCAATAATAACCCCCTAAATTAAATTCATTAAAACTGAGTTGAGCCTTACAATTCCCAATACTTTGTCATGGTCCATGATAGCTGCCATTGATTCTTTTGATGGTTTTAAAAGCAATATTATTGATGAAAGGGTATCGCTGGGTGCAAAAACACTTAATTTATTTCCCAAGTCCATTACAGATCTCTCCTTATCCTTCTCATTCAATAAATCGATTAAGGATATATGGGCTATATCTGAATTTGATTTTTTTATTATGCATGAGTCTATTTTGCCCGAGATCATCTTATCAATAGCTTCTTTGCATGAAATATCTGATTCAATGAGGCAGTTCTTATCAATTAAGATCATTACATCCTTTGCCTGAAGAAATTTAATAGCTTTGAATTTATTTTCAGCCCCAATTATCTTTGAGACGATTTCATTTGCAGGTTCAAATAATAGTTCAGAAGGTGTTCCAATCTGGAGCATTTTCCCCCCGTGCATTACCCCAATCCTATCGGCTAGAATGAAACTTTCTTCAATATCATGAGTGACAAAAACTATTGTCTTGTCTAGTTTCCTTTTTATTGAAAGAAATTCATTTTGAAGTTGCATCCTTAAAAGCGGATCGAGTGCTCCAAAGGGCTCGTCCATGAGCAACAATGGAGGATCCATAACAAGAGCCCTTGCAAGCCCCACCCTCTGTTGCTGGCCCCCACTTAATTGATTTGGATAACGAGATCTGAACAGCTGAGGGGGTAGCGCAACAAGAGTTAGAAGTTCGTCAATCTTGTTTGAAATATCCTCTTCCTTCCATTTTTCTAGGTGGGGTATTAGGCCAATATTCTCTTTGACCGTCATATGTGGGAAAAGACCAATCTGTTGTATAACATACCCTATTTTTCTTCTAAGTTTAACTGGATCCATAGTTTTAGTATCATTACCATTGAGGTAGACCGCCCCTTCATCTGGGTCGATGAGCCTGTTAATTAACCTCAAAGTTGTAGTTTTGCCGGAGCCACTGGAACCCAATATTACGAATAGTTCGCCTTTGCATATTTCAAACGAAAGGTCATCTATAGCTTTTGATTCTTTGTATATTTTTGTCACATGTTCAAATCGTAATGATTCTAAGCACTCGCTTGAAGGAACTTTGTTCGTTTTACCCTCTCCAATAAAAAAATAAATTATTAATTTTTTATCAGCCCTTGTGAGATTAAATAGGCCCTAGCGATATCCCTTGATTCCTTCTTCTCGATGTCATACTGGTAATTCATGTCAGCCATAGCTTTATCGTCTATCTTTCCTTCAAGTTTTTTTAGAACAGAAATTACGGCCTCGTCTTTAGCAAATGAGCTAGTTGTTATAATAATTGCATCGTATGGCAAAAGGCCACCTTTATCGTCCTCCAGTACGGCTAGATCAAATAGCTCCCCTCTCTTGTCAGTTGTGTAACTGGTGATAACATCGACTAGATTATTTTTTATAGCCTCATATACAAGTGTTGGCTCCATTGATTTTACATCTTTAAATTTGAATCCATATGCCTTTTCAAATGTTGGAAGCCCATCTGGAGCAGTTGGATACTCTATGTCAGTTCCAAGTACCATTGACGGTGCATAGGGTGCAAGCTCGCTCACTTTTGTAAGATTTCTCTCTACCGCCCAACCCCTTGGGACAGAGATTGCATAGTTGTTCTTAAATCCAAGTTTAGTAACAACTGTTATCCCTTCCTTTTCTCTTAATCCCTTTTCTACTTCAGTGTAAACTACATCAGGGTCCCAGTTGTCTAGAGCCGGTAGTTTCAGAACAGTATTATAAAAAGCACCGGTGTACCCAACAAATACATTAATCTGCCCACGTTTTAAGGCTTCATAATTGATAAGTGTGCCGCCAAGACCTTCTTTAACTTCAGTTTTGTAGCCAGCATCTTCTAATAACAAGGAAATCATATGTCCAAGAATATATTCCTCATTGTATGGCATTGTGCCTATTACAACTTTTTTATCAGTGCCCTGACCGATACATCCAGAAGCTGCAACAATCAAGACAAATATCAATAATATGGAGAGAAATAATTTATTTTTCATTTTTATCACAATTTTTATTAGTAGGTCATACTTAAATGTTTTACCCAAATGCTCTATACTTTGATTGCATAAAGAGATCTAAAGATTTATTTTTCTAAGAATAGTTCAAACATCTGCTCAGTTACTGTTTTCCCCCATTGATTATCCTGGTGCTCTTTGCACAACTTGAAGCCATGTTTTTCATAAAGGTGTTTTGCAGCATCAAGCCCAGCAAATGTCCAAAGGTATACTCGCTCATACTCTTTATCTTTACAGAAAGTAATAGCCTTATCCATTAATAAATTGCCAATTCCTCTTCCTTGAAACTTGGGATTTAGTATGAACCACCTTAATCTCGCCCCACCACCATCTGAATTATCTCCATCAATGATTATTGATCCGACAATTTCGTCATTCTCCTGTGCGACCCATATCCCGTCCGTATTTTTATTAAATCGATTTAAGAATTCGGATAGTTCAGTTGCAACTTTTGACTCAAAGTACAGGCCAAACTCCCAGTTTTTAGAATAGTAATTTGCATGGAGCTCAGTTATTTTCCCAATAACTCCTGGAGAATAACTATCCAGTATCTTAATCATTGCATCACTTTGTGGATAATTAATGTATTGATTAACAATCTTTTTATTTAAATATATTCGGTATTAGATGAATTAAAACAAAAGATTATTATATCACAAAACCGAACTAAAGATTATAAATTAGTCATTGAATTTTTTTATAAAAATTCAAGGTGTGAAAATGAAAAAATACGATGTTTTAGTTATCGGCTCAGGTGCCGGCATGGGGGTGGCAAGCGACGCCCTTGAAAATGGATTAAAGGTGGCAGTTGTGGATAAGGGCCCCCTTGGCGGAACATGCTTAAATTTGGGATGTATACCTTCAAAATTACTGATTTTTCCTTCAGACAGGGTAGCAGAAATAGAAAACTCAAAAAAACTTGGTGTTGAAGCCAGTATAACTAAAATTCGTTTTAGAGAAATAATGGAAAGAATGAGGTCTTCTATTGCTGAAGACAGAGAGCATATGAGAGAAGGGATAAAGCACGCAAAAAAACTTGATTTTTATGACGGCACAGGATATTTTGTAGAAGACTACACAATTTCAGTAAATGGGAAAAAGATTTTTGGAGAAAAGATTTTCATTGCTGCTGGCGCACGACCTCTAATCCCAAATGTTAAGGGCTTAGAAGAAATAGAATATCTGACGAATGAGAGTATCCTTGAGTTAGATGAACTTCCAAAGAGCGTAGTAATATTAGGCGGCGGTTACATTGCATGCGAATTCGGCCATTTTCTAGCTGGTATGGGTAGCGAAGTGACAATAATCCAGAGAAATGTAAGGCTTGTCGCAAATGAGGAGCCTGAAGTCTCAGAGTTGCTCTTGAAAGAAATGTCAAAGAGGATGAAGATATACACAAATACCGAAGTTATTGAAGCTGCACAAAATGGAGACCAATTCAAAATAATCGGGAAAGAAAGAGGGTCAGGAGATATTATTGAAGTAACTGCAGAGAAAATTTTAGTTGCAGGCGGGAGAGTCCCTAACTCTGATTTGTTAAAAGTTCAGAATACAGGCGTTCAAACAGATTCCAGAGGATATATCAAAGTAAATGATTATTTAGAAACTTCAAAGGAAAACATCTGGGCCTTTGGGGATATTATAGGAAAATACATGTTCAGGCATTCTGCAAACAAGGAAGCAGTGTATGCGTGGCATAATAGCCTCCGTGGAAAGAGGCTTCCGATGGAGTATACTGCCATCCCTCATGCTGTTTTTTCATACCCAGAAATTGCGTCTGTGGGTATGACTGAAAATGAGGCAAAAAAGAAACACAAGATCCTTGTGGGTTATTCAAAGTACAACAGCGTTGCGAAAGGAATAGCAATGTTAGAGGAAGAAACATTTGCCAAAGCTATTGTTGACAAAGAAAGTGGTAAGATTTTAGGATTTCACATAATTGGGCCTTACGCTTCAATCTTAATCCAGGAAGTAATCAATGTAATGGCTAACAACATGAACTTTAAGTCAATATTCAAAGGTATGCATATCCACCCTGCATTGCCTGAGCTGATCCCCTCAACTTTGGCAAATCTTAGGGAAAGAAAAGATTAGGTTCTGGGGTAAAACTCATAAAGGTAAAGATTGATATCCGATAGCCATGTATGGGTATTACAAATTTCCCCTAAACCCTCTTAGAATATCAAAAGACGGGATACATCTTCAAATAAAAAAGGATGGCAATAATCTTCACTATGAAAGAACTATCCTTAATGATTCTATAGAGAAAATACTGTTGACAAAGGACTGCGGCATTATAATAAACCCAATTGAAGCCCACAAAATTCGTAATCAAGTGACCCCGTACTTACTGATAGAATATGAAAAATCAGTCTTTGTTGAGCCGAAGGGGACAAACAATGTTTATATCACTTTTCCAGTTGATATAGGCGTTTTCATATCCGGGCACAAAAATTATGACCTCTTGGATATATTTACACTTGCAAAACAAAAGTATACCCTGTATGGGGACCCAAGAAATGGAGTTATATGCAAATATCATAAAAGCCCTGTTTTGACATCAATACCTACTGATTTGAACCCATTAATTAATGGCGTAATAAAGCTAAAGCTGATTAATACTACAGATGCATGGATGGAAATAACAAAGACTGTTTTTGATTCACATGAAATGAAAGTTTATTTTAACGAGAATCTTGTTTCAATGAAGGCCAATATGAAGATAATAAATGAAAAAATTGCGGAAACTGAGTTTGTTAATTCCGGGATTAAAAGGGGAATGAAGAAATCTCTTGAAATTTTCGAACCTGCAAAGATTACTGTTTCACAGAAGAAGTATACCATGGAGGAAGGTATTTGAATCTTGATGAAATTTTTGATACTTTGATAAAGGCTATTGTAGTTATCGAAGCTGACAGGATCTTCCCATATATTTTGGCCCTTATAATTCTTATTTTCTCTATAATCTTGGCAAAGGGCTTTTCTGTGTTCCTAAGAAGGTCTCTAAGGGACAGGTTTGACAAAGACAGATTAGGCATCCTGCTTAAAGGAAGTTATTACGGGATAATCATAATAGCTGTAATTCTAGCACTCCCCCTCCTAGGGATCAATACATCGGGCCTTCTAGTTGCAGGAGGGGTCACAGGTATAGTTATAGGTTTTGCAAGTCAGAGCATAGTTGGAAATCTCATATCTGGATTATTTATAATGGCCGAGCGGCCAATTAAGATAGGGAGCCAAGTTGAAATAGATAATGTAAGGGGTTTTGTTGAAGACATAGGCGTTATGTCAACAATACTAAGGAACTATGACGGGCTATTTATAAGAATACCAAATGAGAAGGTATTCACAAATAAGATAATCAATATAAGCGCTAACATCGCAAGAAGAATCGAGTATACAATTGGGATAAGATATACTGATGACGCTGAAAAGGCCATAAAGATAATAGGGGATTTGATTGAGGACCACCCCTTCGTTTTAAAGAAACCCACCCCGGATGTTTATGTTAATAACCTTGGGGAAAATGCTGTTGAACTTATCGTAAAAGCTTGGGCACCCGCATCACAGTGGTATACGACAAAAAAGGAGCTTTTGTGGAAGATCAAGACAAACCTTGAAAAAGAGAATATTCACGTTCCGTTCCCACAGAGGGTTGTTTGGTTTGCAAACGAGAAGTCTGATAATAATAAATTAAATTAAACTTCTTATTTTAATTATTTGGCAAAAATTTCAGAACTATTAGAAAATCTTTTAAAAGATGGGGTAGTAATAAGTATGGTGATAAAATGGTTTTTTGTGGAAAATGTGGAAAAGACAATCCTATCGGTGCAAAGTTTTGCGAAAACTGTGGAGCAACTCTAGATGAAGCCCCAGTAAAACAACAAACGACATATGCGCCTGGAAACTGGCTTTCACATGAACATGCAGGATTTTTGCCAAGATTTGTAGCATGGATTATTGATACTATAATATTCGGAGTCATTGCATGGATAGTAAGCATACCTTTTGGAACTAATTATGGATATGGTTCTGGTATGGGCTACGAAAGTGGCTTCAATCTAGGCGGTATCGGAACAGTCATAACTGTATTGATATCTCTCGCATACTACGTATATTTAGATGGTATGCAGGGTGCAACAATAGGTAAAAGAGTGATGAAGCTTAAAGTAGTAGGTACAAACGGTGCAATGCCAATAGGTCCAGTTCCTGGATTTATAAGATGGCTAATAAAGATGATACCTCTATTAAACTTAGTGGCATACATCTGGATTCTATTTAATCCTGAAAAACAAGGGCTTCACGATAAGATTGCCAATACTTTTGTTGTCAAAGAATAATCTTATTTATTTTCTTTTTTTATAAGAAATCTATTTAAGTCTGATATATTTTAAATATTCATGGTATACTGTCCTAGATGCGGTGGCGAGAATCCAGAAGGTACCTTGTATTGTAAAGAATGCAACGCATTTATTGGTGACGATGAAGAGAAAAAAAGAATGGATGGAAATACCTACTCATCAACTAAAAATTATCCATTTACATTTTCATATGACTATACCGAGCCCTCTTCGCGCGCAGAGTTATTTATAAGAATTGTATATATCTTTGTTCTAGGCATAATTATTGAAGCTTGGGGAATTGTTGCAGGTCTTG
>DUKX01000075.1:9244-21406 GCA_013329085.1 Methanofastidiosum sp.
CCTATCCCTAATTGCATCTGTATGGGGAATGGTAGCCTCCCTCATAGTATTCCTCGAGTGGTTTTATATGTTATTTACAACAAAGAAAAACTTTGGCCTGTGGGAATTTTCAGTAAGATTTATTAACTTCTATATGAGAGTTAGCATATATATTTTAATATTAACAGATGAGAGACCTCTATTAACAGGTGACTAAATGGATCCCCTATCTCTTCTTGCAATTGCGTTTGCCCCGGGCTTACTGTGGGTATGGCTATTTTATAAAAAGGACAAATACGAACCCGAGCCAAAAAAATTGATAATAATAACATTTATCCTAGGAGTAGTTGCGACAATTCCGGCAGGGATACTAAACACTTTGCTATTACCATTTTCTATTGATCAAGCAGGGATTCTTTTGCTCTTCTTTGCAGCTTTTTTTGTAATAGGGCCGGTAGAGGAAATATCGAAGTATATGGCCATGCGGGTATATGCTCTAAAGTCAAAGGAGTTTGATGAGCCTGTTGATGCGATGATTTATTCTGTTACAGCCGCTTTGGGATTTGCAACTTTTGAAAATTTCTTATACATCTCCCAGTATGGCCCCTCACTTATACTGATGAGGGCAATAACAGGATGCCTTGGCCACGCAGGATTTTCAGGAATAGTTGGGTATTATGTGGGAAAGGCAAAGTTTACTTCACCTAAAAATAATAATCTTGTCTTTAAAGGTCTTGCAATAGCTGCGTTCTCACACGGGCTGTTTAATTTTGTTCTCTTCACTCAGACCATACTCGCACTCTTATTCGTGCCACTCTTAATTGTTCTAGTATATTTCTTAACAAAAAGATTGGGCGAAATGTCTTCTGCATCACCGTTTAAGCCTTCTGAGAAATATAATTTCAAGTGCCCTAAATGCAAAAAAAATGTATTATCCTCATCAAACTTCTGCCCTGAGTGCGGCTTTAAGTTCAAGAGATAGTTATTTATATCAAAATATATTCTATTCTTTATCCCTTATAGCGAGGGGTTCATGAGAGGAAATCTTTCTTCTATGAGTGAAACAGCAAATATAAGGGTAATACCCTGTCAACGGTCACCCGGTGATGTGGCATATCGCTTAGATGATTCGGGGGTTACAATGATGGGGATCAGCCCACCACGAGAGTTACCGAAGGAAGAGAGGATATCCGAACGATGAGCTTCGGAGTTAGTTAGGTGGGCGACAAACTTATTTTAAAAAAATCATTATAAAAATAACAGAAAAGAATTTACCTTCTATAAGATTTCTGGCGGTAGCTTGTAAGATCCTCATTTGGACGCGGGGCATAATCCCTTAGAATATTAGAAATCTCTCCATCTGTCACGCCGACATTTTTTGATAGCTGGACCATATTATTCCTAATCTCAAATAATTTTTCTCTTGCAATATCTATTCTATCTAGTGAAGGGTGGTCCCTTAAATATTCAAATTCTCGTGAAAGACCAGCTATATCGACAGAAATTGATGTGATAAGATCCTTATACGGGTAATCGCCTTTCGTTTGAAGTTCCTTGGCCAAATCTTTTGCCCTGTAAAGCTGATATATGGCGGTAATTATCTGTAGTTTTTCTAGATATTTTCCTCCAGGGTATCCAACTTCATAGAGTGCTGTTCGGATAGTCTTTAGGATCTCAAGCTCCGTCTGGTTCTTTAATTTTGCATAAGATGCATCGAACATTGCCATATACTCACCACCTGTTATGGGAATTGATGAGAAGATATAGTTAATCATTTTAGTTAATAATGATAAACAATAAAGGTAACATTTAACTAAATAATTTCTAATTAAAAATACTAAAATATAAAGGATTTAGAAAAAACTATTGGATTAATTAGAATAATTGCTAGAATGCGTATCGATCTTTATACCCAATAACCCTGCTCTGGGAGTGTTTTGGGAAAAAATCGTATGGGTATAGACCTCTCTGCTTCATCAAGTCTTTTATCTCAGATTCGTAATCACTTTTTTTAATCAAATCTGTAGGCCCTTCCTCTATGAAAAATAGAGCATGGCATATCGGTTTTAATATTCTGTAGCTTATCCCCATGAGAGGTGCTACATAGGCTACATCATACTTATCTTCAATGCGCCTCATATCAGAAAGCTCTAACCTGGGACTTCTGTCGTCCCTTCTAGTTCCATCCGCAATCATGTCAACATTTACATCTTCTAAAAAAGACTCTATAACCCATTTGTGAAGAAAAGTAATGCCGTCGTTTGCAAATCCATCCTTTTCGATCCTATCAACGGCTTTTTCTAGTAATTCCTTATCAATCTCAAAAAGTTTAAAAGGAAATTCAAGTGCCTTTGCAGTCTCTTCGGCATATTTCCAGTTGGAGTTTATGCCAAATGTTATCGTGTAATTTGTAATTTCACAAGGAAGTATTTTTTTTAGAAAAATATTGGTAAGGGAGGAATCCTTCCCCCCGGAAAATAATACAGCCGTCTCCATAACGACTAGATCCTTCGAATCTTAAACTCCTTCTTGTTGCTCATAAGAGCTCTTTCGAGGATCTGCTTTAGCATCGCGTCATCAACTTGCTTTGTGATTTTTCCTTGCTGGTAGAGCTGAATCAATAGGAGCTCTATCTGCTCGCCTTCTTCTTTTCTCGCCATCTTAACCCTAGTAAGCCTCTCTCTGGCTTCAGAGGAGAGAAGGGCACGCAATATTTGCTGTTTCTGTAACTCAAATTCAACCTTCTGCCGTCTAGCCTGTTCATCAGCTAACGCTTGCTGTTGAAGTTCTTCTAACTTCCTCCTCTTTATGGCTTCAGCATCATCCGGCAAAAAATCACTTTTTCAATACTTATTAAGTTCAGGTATATCTACAGCTATCTGTGTCTTAATCTCGGAAGCCTTTTTGTCAATAAGAGACATTCCTTGTGAGGAGATTATCCTTCCCTTCTCAGCTTTCTTTATGTATCCGCCTTTTTCAAGCTGTGCAAAGATCTTTCTAATAATTGCCCCAGATGATTTTCTAAACTTTTCAGGCTTTACGCCCCTGTTCTTTTTGCCACCGTAGTCGACTCTCAATGTCTCAACGCCGACTGGCCCGTAAACATATACCTTTCTCATTATAGATGCCGCTCTTATATACCACCAGTCGCTCTGGTCTGGAGCTTTCTCTCTTGATGATCCGGTCTTAGCAAATGTTGCCCACTGTGGTGGTGCTAAATTCTTGTCGTTTTTCAACTCTTCCTTAACACCATCGATTAGCATATCAGCAGGAACGTCATATACTGTTGTAATAATACTCACCTCTCTTGATATTAAAAAAGTATTATTGTTATGTTTTTAAAGCTTTTTGGTATGGGAAGGTAAATCTTTAAATTGGAAATTGAATTTCTATTATCAGTGCAAATTAAAAACTTACATTATCTCAAAGAATGGGCAGAACTTAATGTTATAGCTATAGTTTTAGGGATATTTGGGGCCCTAGGGGCCATCATCTTTGCTAAAATGATAGACTACAGCAAATACTTCTTTGAAACTATCTTTCAAAGGGGATTTTTTGAAGCATTGAGCATTATCTTCATACCTGCAATAGGCGGACTTATAGTTGGACCAACAATATACAAATATTGCAAGGAATCAAAAGGACATGGTATCCCTGAAGTCATGTACGCTATAAATGCCAAAGGCAGCATTATCAGAAAAAGGGTCGCATTCTTTAAGACAATAGTTTCTGCAATTACTATTGGAAGCGGTGGGAGCGCGGGAAGGGAAGGCCCAATCGCCCAAATTGGGGCCTCGATTGGTTCTGCGTTCGGCCAGTTCTTTAAATTTGATGAGAGAAAAATAAGAATACTTGTTATGTGTGGGCTATCCTCTGGCCTCTCTGCTGCTTTTAATACCCCTCTAGGTGGTGCGATATTTGGTTTTGAATTGATCCTTTCTAGCTTCTCGCCTCTAAGCGTAATACCGATTGCACTTGCCTCGGTAATTTCAGTGAGTTTTTCTAGGGCATTTTTAGGCCAAGAAGCAATGATACACGCCATACCCTTTGCCTTCAATCCCGCAGAGGTGCCATTTTACATGTTGCTTGGAGTTGTAATGGGGGTTGCCTCATACGTTTTCATTAAAATATTCTACGTTATCGAAGACAGCTTTGAAAAGGCTAAGATTCCGTTTTACTATAAACCGGCAATTGGTGGAATTTTAACAGGTTTAATTGGTTTCTCCTTTGTCCAGTATGGGGTTTTAGGGGGTGGTTTTGAAGGGATAAATTCGGCACTTTCTGGGAGAATCGGACTATCGCTATTACTACTTCTTTTTGTAGCAAAGATGCTTGCAACTTCATTCACCTTGGGTTCAGGTGCGTCAGGCGGATTATTCTCGCCATCTCTATATTTAGGGTCAATGCTTGGGGGTGCGATGGGACTAATCTTTGCCCAGATTGCGCCAAACACAGTAAGCTACCCTGAAGCCTATGCGCTCATCGGGATGGGTGCATTTTTTGCCAGCGTTGCAAAGGTCCCCTTGACATGCATAGTGATGATCCCTGAGATGACCTCAGACTATTCAATCATACCGGCTATAATGCTTTCGGTAATGGTGAGCTATGGGGTCTCGATAATTTTCCTGGGAAGGTCCTCAATAGACACGATAAAGCTTGATAGAAAACTATCAACGGTAAAGTCATTCTCCAAGGATTTAAACGATGTCCGGGCCAGTGATATAATGTCCAAAGAAATAATTTCAATGGAGCCAGACATGCCTCTAAAGAAATTTTGGGATTATGTCAAGAAATACAAAAAACTAGGATTCCCGGTGATAAAAGATGGGGAGCTATTAGGCGTCATATCAAATCACAAAGTCAAAAATATAGATAGTAAAAAGATACCTTTTCTAAAAATCATGGATGCGATGTCTCCACCAACCTATGTATTTCCTTATGATGATGTGCCAAAGATTTTGGGCATAATGGATGATAGAAAATGCGGGAGAGTTCTAGTGCTGGATCCAACTTCAAAACAAATTTATGGTATTATTACAAAGTCTGATCTCTTAAAAGCCTACAGAATCGCAAAAAACAGAGGGGACGATGAAGATAGGTTCAAAATATCTGAAGAATTTGAAAGAGAGGTATCAACTGTATCTCACAAAATTTATCATAAGATTAAATGGCCAAAAATAAAATAACTTTTTAAACTATAGCGCTTCTTTAACATCATGAAAGCTAATGATATCTCTTTAGGAATTATACTAATATCGTTTATTATTGGTGCATTTGTTTATCCTCATGCGCCGGATATGATGCCAACCCACTGGAATGCCCAGGGAGAAATTGATGGGTACATGGACAAATTTTGGGGACTGTTTTTACTGCCTATGATATCCTTTGGGTTATTTGCGCTTTTTGTTTATCTCCCAAAGTTTGAACCAAGAAAAATGAATTTGGAATCTTTTAGAGAGTATTATCAAGGAATTCTCTTAGTAACTATAGGATTTCTTTTTTACATATTCATTCTGTCAATACTATCTGCATTTGGATACAGATTTAATATGGTCCAGATGATCTCACCAGCCTTTGCAGCCATATTTTATTATATGGGTACGGTGTTAGTAAAAACAAAGAGCAACTTCTTTGTCGGAATAAGAACCCCCTGGACAATTAGCGATGAAACAGTCTGGGAAAAGACCCACAAGCTTGGCGGAAAGCTCTTCAAGGCATCAGGGATAATAGCCTTTTTTGGGGTATTCTTTAAAGAATTTGCATTTGTTCTCATTATAGTTCCAATCTTATTAGCGTCTGTATATGCCTTTGTATACTCTTACATAGAATACAGAAAGATTCATAAGGGTGAGTAATTGGATTTTTTAGAACTTTGTGAAAAAAGATACACCTGCAGGAAATATCTTGAGAAAGGCGTTGAAAGAGAAAAGATTGAGAGGTGCCTTGAAGCGTCAAGATTAGCGCCTTCTGCAGCAAATGCGCAGCCATGGAGCTTCATAGTTATAGATGATCCCGAATTAAAAGAGAGTGTTGCAAAGGAAACTTTTGATAAGGTGGCATCATTTAACAAATTCTCACTAGCAGCCCCGGTGCTTGTTGCGATAGTAAACGAGAACCCCTTGATGACAAGCTTTCTTGGAAGATTTTCCCAAGGGAGGGACTATACCCTTATCGATGCAGGGATTACGGCCTCACACTTCTGCCTTAAGGCGACAGAAGAAGGTCTTGGAACATGCATCCTTGGTTATTTTAACGAAAATAACGTTAAGAAGATCCTAAAGATCCCAGGAAATAAATCAGTTTCACTTATTATTGCTGTTGGTTATCCAGCCGATTCTCCTCGAAAGAAGATTAGAAAATCCATAGAAAAAATAAGAAAATATAATATCTAAAAATTATGAATCATTAACAAAATCCGTTTCTATTTTAGGGGTAGTCTTGTTGTTCCTGATTATGTTGGCCACCCAAGACTCCATGAAGCTGTGCAATCTATCATATAGTTGAGAGGCTATTTCAAAATCAAGTGCTATGATCTTTTCATAGTCTTCTCTTGCTCTCTCCTTAGATCCTCTCTCAAAAAATATATTACCCCTCTGGAAATAAGCATCCTTAAACTCCGGGTCAATCTCTATAGCCTTGGTAAAGTCATTGATTGCATCTTCATACTTGCTTTCTTTGACATAGGCCTGACCTCTGTGGTAGTGAGCTTCTGCAAAATCTTCCTTTAATTCAATTGCCTTTGAAAATTTAGAAATGGCCTTTGAATATTCTCCGCTATTGAACAATGAAATCCCTGATATAAAAAATTTCTGTGATGCCTTGTGGTGGTAATGAGAATCCTTTTTTGAAGACTCTTCTGAATATATACTGTCAATTTGTTCATTTTTTATTTTAAATCCGCATTTAAAACAGTAGTTAGATCCTTCCGGGAGTTTAGACCCGCATTTGAAACAGTTAGAAATGTCCTCCAAAATAACACCCCTAGTTATATGTGCGTTGGCATAATCTCAATGAGTATATAAGTATTTTGTAGGAAAATATAAATATTTTACAAATGCACACTAAGAAATTATTAGCATATATGTTTGTATCGATTGAAGATAGTAAATTGTATTAATTATATAAAAAATACTGGGAATTATCTCAATAGAATGAATATTTGCTATAAAATCTATCAAGTAAAATCGACAACTTTATAAACTAATTATATATATTAAGTTTAGGGCCAGTAAAATGGTCAAATATATAAAGGAGTAATAAAAATGTATGGCGAAAACCGAGGCGGCTACAACAGACCACCTCGTGAAATGCACAAAGTAACATGTGCAGCTTGTGGACAGGAAACCGAAGTACCATTTAAACCAGATGGCACAAGACCTGTTTACTGTAGGGATTGCTACCAAAAGAAGAATCCAAGAAGATATTAAGTAGTAGAGTTTTTTTGTAAAAGGTTATTTCTAATAACTATAGGAAAAGTCCTTTTATTTTTTATATTTACAAATTCTTATTCTAGAGTTAAATTAATAGTGGCTTTGTTCTGATTGAAAGCTTTTTAAACAGAATAATATTGTCTGAATCATAATCAAAAGACATATAAATAGATATTTAAAAGCCTAATAAACTCGCTATTATCGGAGGATTATCATGTCTAGAAACAAAGGACTTGGAAAAAAGAAGAGACTAGGTAAGGCCTTAAATCAAAACAGAAGAGTCCCTGTTTGGGTATGGGCCAAAACTAAACTAAAAATTAGATCACACCCAAAAAGAAGAAATTGGCGAAGAACTTCTCTTAAGAAGTAGAGGTGAGGATTTTGGATAATAATGAAGAGAGAATGTATGTAGTACCCTTAAGGAAAGTAAAAGAAGCCCCAAGACAACAGAGGGCTGCGAGAGCAACAAGAGCCTTGAGAGAGTTTGTTGTAAAGCATTCAAAATGTGAGAATGTGAAGATTGATAAAGTCTTAAATGAAAAACTCTGGGAAAGAGGCATTGAGAGTTCTCCTTCAAAAATTAAGATTAAGATAGTAAAGGGCGAAGAAGGAGAAGAAGAAAAGAGAGACGTCGTTACTGCTTATCTTGCGGAGTAAAGTTAATGATAAGACAGTTGAAGATCAGCGGCAATCCGTTTATTGGTATATTCAGTTTTACTAATAACAATATTACTATCGTAAGAGAAGATATTGGAACGCATGCCGAAACTCTAAAGGAAGCCCTTGGAACTGAATTAATATTAAGTACAATTGCAGCAACTGATCTAGCAGGCATTTATATTGCAGGTAACAATAACGGGATTATACTTCCTTATGTAATTGAGGACGAAGAGCTTCAATTGATAGAGGACATGGATATAAATAACTGCATCCTAAACACAAAGGAAACTGCTGTTGGAAACCTTATCCTTTCAAATGATAAAGGGGCGATAATCAGTCCCATGTTGACAGATGAGCAGAAGCTGATTGAGGATGCACTCGGTGTTGAAACAACTGTAGCTTCAATAGGAAATCACAAATATGTGGGCAGTGTAGCTAGGACAAATAACACAGGTTGCCTTGTGCACAAAGAAGCTAAGGAAGAAGACATTTCTCTTATAAAAGACCTGTTAAAGGTCGACGTAAGAATGTCAACTCTAAACAGGGGAGTACCCTATATTGGGGCTTGTATAATTGTAAACGACAAAGGGGCAGTTGTTGGTGAATCAACAACAGGTATCGAATTAAGTTATGTTGAAGATATAATGGGCGTATGAGGTGGACCTTATGATGAAAACCTATACAGTTGAAGGTATTATTAAATTAAAAAGTAGCACAAAACATTTTGTTAAAGAGTTTAATGGCATGAAGGAAGAAGATGTTTTAGAAGACATCTATGCCAAATATGGCTCAATTTACGGATGTAAAAGAAGAAACATCGAGATAAAGAGCATAGAAGAAAAACAAGGGGACATGTAAATGGCAGGCGAGGAAGAAGCTATAAGGAAGCTTAGTTCAGAACTGAACTACCTAAATGAGCAGTCAAAAATACTCTCAAATAACCTGTCGTTGCTATCTTCCCACAGAAACGAGCTTGCTCTTTCAAAGATAACACTTGAAGGCCTAAAGGGCACAAAGCAAGGAAATGAAATCCTTATACCAATAGGCGCAGGGAACTTTGTAAAGGGAACAATAAGCGATGTTAATACTGTGATAACAACTCTGGCAAGAGATGTCACAATTGAAAAGAGCATTGATGAGACTATTTCAAAGCTTGATGAGACGCTAAAGGAAGTTGAAAAAAACTTAGGCCAAAATGAGGCAACACTTCAGAACATCAGCGCTAGAATGAATGAAATAGAGATGCAGGCCGAAGAAATCCTTCAGAAAAAACAATAATATTTTTATAAATAATTCTTTTCTAAATTTTAATAAAAAATAATTAAAAAATTATTTTAGAAGATCGTTGTATCTGTTTTCCTTTCTCTTCTTCCATCCGCCTTTGTGGTAAGCGTAGCTTACAATTAAGGGCATGGCAACTGTAGCTTCTGCATAGACCATCTGTTCGCTGCCACTCTCAACTTTCCCCCAAGAGTGAGCTTCTTTTAGAGTAGAGCCCGATAGTGCACCGTCCCTCTCATCAGCTACTGTTATCTGGACGGCATATTTATGCATGTTGACTTCCTTTCCAAGGACATCTGCAGCAACAGGAACATCCTGAGCAAAGTTTTTTGGAACTCCTCCGCCTATCATGAAAAGGCCAGTGTCTTTAGAAGCGATCTTAATCTTTGTAAGTTCTAGGAAATCCTTTGCGCTGTCAATTGAAACTTTTGGTTTATTGCCCCTCTCGTTCTGGTGGTACACAAGCCCAAATCCAGCACTGCAATCTGAAAATGCCGGGACGAATATAGGAACTCCCTTCTTGTATGCCTCAAGCACTACGGAGTCATTTACTTTGGCTTCATGCTCATAAAGATACTTTCCCATTGCAACTATGAACTCCCTGGAGGAGTATGGCCTTGGCTCAAGAGTATCAGCTATTTCAGCGATTGTCATATCGCAGACCCTTAACTCATCTTCATCGATATAAGTATCATAAATCCTATCAATCTCATGCTGCCTGAGCATTTCATCGTCAATGAAAGGTGTCCCCTGGTAGTGCTTAAACCCTAAAGCCTCAAAGAACTCCTGGTCAACGATTATAGCACCTGTTGATACAATTGCATCGACCATGTTGTGCTTTACCATGTCATAAACAACTTTTTTTAGCCCTGCGCTGAAAATGGACCCGGCAAGACACAATATGACTGAGCAGTCCTTATCTTCTGTCATCTTCTCAAATATGTGTGAGGCTCTTGCAAGATTTTTAGCCTGGAAGGCCATCTTTGAAAAAGCGTCAATCATTTCTGTGGAATCAAAACTTTTTATATCGATATGTTCTATTTCCTTACTCAATAATTCTTCTTTCTTCATAGAGCAAAAGATTATATTAAACCTTAAATATTTTTCCATATAAGAAATTTTATATAATTAACAAATATCTGAATTTGTGATACTATGACAAAGATAGGCATTATAGGCGGAAGTGGTCTAGACGACCCAAAACTTTTGAAAGATTACGAAGAGGTAGCCATGACGACAAAGTATGGGAACCCTTCAAGCACTTTTATGACAGGAACAATAAAAGATAGAGATGTAGTAATTCTAGCAAGGCATGGAAGGGACCATTCAATTTACCCCTCTGGTGTCAATAACAGGGCAAATGTATTGGCATTAAAAAATATTGGTTGCACCCACATACTAGCAACGACAGCTGTTGGATCCTTAAGAGAGGAGATACACCCAGGACACCTTGTTTTTCCTGATCAAGTAATTGACTTCACAAAAAAGAGAGAGTATACTTTTTTTCATGAAGAAAAGGTAATACACACGCCAATGGCCGACCCTTTTTCTGAGAATTTGAGAAATCTATTAATCGATAGTGCAAAAAGACTTGAGTTAAGATATCATTCCAGAGGAACTGTTGTAACAATTGAAGGGCCAAGATTTTCAACTAGGGCAGAGTCCCATATGTTTAGGATGCTAGGTGCAGATGTAATTAACATGTCGACAGTGCCTGAAGTATTCCTTGCAAGAGAACTTGAGATGGAATATGCGACTGTGGCAATGTCAACAGACTATGACTGCTGGAAGGAAAATGAAGAGCCAGTAACTTTTGAGATGATACTTGAAATATATAAGAAAAATTCTGAAAATGTAAAGAAACTTATAGTTGAAACTATTCCAAAAATATAGAAGGTGATTATACGGATAAGAGAGTAGATAGCATAAGAAGCAAGGTGAGGACAATACCAGATTTCCCAAAGCACGGTGTGATGTTTAGGGACATTACAACCCTACTAAAAGATAAAGAAGGATTAAAAGATACTGTAGATATAATTTATGAGAAGTACAAAGGCAAAAAGATTGACCTTGTAGCAGGTGTTGAAGCAAGAGGATTTATCCTAGGGGGAGCCCTTGCCTATAAGCTTGGCGCAGGCTTTGTCTTAATCAGAAAGAAGGGTAAATTACCCCACAAGACTGAAAATTATGAGTATGAGCTTGAATATGGAAAAGATTCCATTGAAGTGCACCTTGATGCCATAATGAAAGGGGATAATGTACTTTTAGTTGATGACCTGATAGCAACAGGCGGGACAGCATTGGCCGCTTGTAAACTCATAGAAAAGCTTGGGGGAAATGTTGTCGAGACAGCCTTTATAGTAGGCCTTCCTGAGCTAGGCGGGATGAGAAGGCTTGATGACTATGGCGTTTTCACTATCGTAGACTTTGAAGGCGAATAAAAAAATTAATATTTTATTTTATTAAATAAGAAAGAAAAATATAATTATTTTTTAATTGGCTCTCCGAAACATCTGTCCCCTGCATCTCCAAGCCCAGGAACTATGTAGTTCTTTTCATTGAGTTTTTCATCAATTACTGCTGTGACGACTTCTACATCCTTGTGCTTTGCAAGTATTTCTCTGATACCTTCAGGTGCGCTTATCACAGCCACAACGATGATCCTCTTGAAATCCCCTCTGCTCTTTACCTCATCGATTATCCTTGATATTGTGTGGCCTGTTGCAAGCATTGGATCCCCAATCATTATTATGTCATCTTTAGTTGTCTTTGGCACTTTTACGTATTCGACTGATATCCTGGATTCTGGTGC
>DUKX01000196.1 GCA_013329085.1 Methanofastidiosum sp.
AAATCTATTTTGCACATACCTCAAGGTATTATTAAAACAAAAAGACATTTTTACTTTAGACTATTAATTTAATAAGTAGAGTAGACGATTAGGTTTTTGAGAGAATGGAACATATAAAAATAATAGTTGAGAAAAATATTGAAGGATATGTTGCATATCCTCTTGGCCTAAAAGGCACCATAGTTGGAGAAGGCGACACTTACGAAGAAGCTCTAGCAGATGTTAAATCTGCAATTCAGTTTCATATAGAATCTTTTGGAAAAGATGCTTTTATTGACGAAGGCCTTTATCTTTTATAGACTATGCTTCTCTTGTTTATCGAGAATATAACTATGCTGTCTTTTTCAATTCTATACAAAATCCTGTAATCCCCAACGCGTATCCTGTATGCACTCTGCTTCAAGGTGACAAGCTTTCTAGCATCGGAAGGCATAGGGTCATTTTCAAGTTTTTCAAGTTTCTCTATTATGCGGCAGGCGATATCTTTATCTAACTTTTCAAGAAACTTAAGTGCGTGCTTTTCTAATAGAATAGTACGGGACATTTATATCCCAAGCTGCTTTTTTACATCCTTTAACGAAACAAGATTTTCCTTGTCAAAACTTCTAATGTAAGCGTTGAACTCTTCCTCGCTCAAAGCATCTTCCTTTTCCATCATGTGCTGTTTGATATAGGTAAGATCTTCTTCTATCGAGTTTAGTTTTTCTACTATTATTTTCTCTAGCTTACTTTCCATAATAATCAATTTGCTGTCAAATTTAAATAATTTACCTAAGAGGGTGGGTATTTACATGTTTTATATTCCAAACTTTAGATTATCCCTAAAAATAAGGCCAACGTCTGGCCCTAATTTTAGATCCATATCATGACAATGTATTAGTCCAGTCTTTGCTGAATAAAATCAGGTGATGCAAAACGGCAGCAATAATTGAAATGAACGGGAAGAAGTTTGTTGAAGGGAACAAGATAATAGCCGCATGGAAGAGTGAAACTGGCTGGCACTGGTTTGCAACTGAGGTGTCCGAGATTAGAAGAGTAGAGGACGAGACAGGCGGCTCAGTAATAAACGGCAAGCCAGAGAACGACATAATCTACTATGGGCTAGTTTTAGGGTCAACAGAGGAATGGGGTTGCTTCTCTGCAAGAGAACTGGAAATGGACGAAAGGGTAGAAAAATTATTTTAATCTTTTTATTAAAGGATCCTTTAACATTCCCAACTTGTATTAAAAGATAGGGCCAAGTTAAAAAACTAATTAACCTATACTCTTCTTAAATCCATAAAGTTTTATATATACAAATGCATTATAATGTTAGCTAGGTGAGGGGCTTGCAAGTTGAGGAAATTTTTGATAAAAAACTGCACAAACTAGAAGTGCGGATAAACAAACTTGAGGGCATAATGATAGAAGCATTGCACTCAAACAATATCTTTGCCATGGACCCTGAATTAAGAGAAATATGGGACAATGAAGAAGATGACCTCTGGGACAATCTTTAGGTAAAGAGAAATAGTGCTTGGCCTGTTTCCTTTTGATGATAAAAATGAATTTAAGAAGAGATCTTGGGTCATCGTTTCAAATGAAAAATATAATTTAAATCACAACACCGTTATAGCCATACCTATCACAAGCAAGATCAGGAACTTTGAAGATGGCATTATCATTGACGATTTTGATCTGGAAGAAGGACACCTCGTCAAGAAAAGTGAGATATGCCGTTCAAAATATTTACTATCAACAAATCTCTAACCTAAAAAGTATTAGTATGATCAGTTTGACACGGCAAAAGAGGTAGAAGGAATTATCTCAAAAATTATTGAAATTGATATTTGATAAAATTAAGAATAAGAATTATTTCAAATAGATTTAATATCATTGTTCAATTTGGAAAAATAAGTGTCTATTACCGGACTAAATACAAATACATGAATACTTGTTAAAATTATTTGGCCTTATTTATAAATGAGTTGTTAAAAAGATATAAAAGGGATTAATTTGAAAAAAATACGGAGAAGTCTAAATGGTAAAACCAAAGAAGGACAATCTAGAATCAATGACAGTGGGAGCAGTCCACGATTTTATAAATAAACTATTTCCTGAAGATTTTGAATCTGCTGTGGAAGAATTCTCTAAGATTGAGCATCCCGGATGGGTAAGGTCAGAGTTACATATTGATAGAGAGTTTCAGACATGGTACATGTTAAAACATAAGGTATCAGGTATAGCGGCCCCTATAGAATTGGCCAGTACTTATCCTTTTGAATACTTTACGGAAGAAGAGAAAAAAATAATTGATAATTTTTTTCAATGGAGAGAATCATTTTTTGAAATTAAGAATATCCGAAATAACAAGCGAGATTATTTAGTTTTAGATTTAACTACGGGTCAAGAATATACCGTTGAAACAATTAAACTCGATAAGCCTTTGAAAGTTGGAGATGTTTTGTGTTCAATAATTATAAGAAAATTAAATGGTAACTTTTTCTTCTATGGTAATATTGGAATATACACAAGTGAAAGTGCAAAAGAAATAAAAAAGGAAATAAAAAAAGTTGGAACAGTTCCCCCTCCAGGAATATGGATAAAATTTATTTCAATTGATTGGAAGGGATTATACGGTGGTAAGAAAAAGATTCCAAAAGTTAAAAGGGATTAAGACGAGGGCTATTGAAAGCATAAAATAGAAGGGCTAAACTACTATAGGTTTGACTGAGCCAATTTCAATCAGTTTTGTCTTTTCGTACTTGTTCTCTACAATATCAAACATTTTCCGGATATTAGTGGGCATATTTATCTCTGAGATTTTCTTCTTTGAGGACTTCTTCCTAAGGGAATACTGATGAGCAAATGATCTTGCGATTGAGGTAACTTCTGAGAAATCTATAACTACCGCACTTTCTGTTAGAGATTCAATATCATCAAACAGCGCATCGGCTATGTCTCTCAAAGCCAAGTCTTTTGACACTTTTTCGCTTATCCTGATGATTTTACCCGATATACTCATGCATATTCACCTTCATGCCAAATTATTCAATGAAGATATAAGTCAATCAAAACAGATTAAAAAAATGTGAAGAGAAAACTCCCTTCACATTGACATGCTAATAGATATATTCTATCTAATTACTCTCAAAGGTCTCCCTTTGAAGAGAATCCCTGGTGTAGGTATTCTCTCGATATACTCTCTGAATAAAAGTATATAAATATTTGTCTATGGGCTATTCAAAAATTAAAACTACTGAAGTCTATGTCCAAGATAATACGAGATGATTATGAAAGGATATGAGAAAGCGTGTCCTGAATTTTAATTTTATTTTTTGATTAAACAATTATTCGATTTAGAACTAAAATACTTCTTTATCCTTTCACGATCTTCAACTTCTTGTTTATTTTTATGATAAATTTCAATTAATATTATTTTATCGTTAATAATGCGTATATCAATCTAAATCCACTTGAAGATCCTTTCCCTTTAAAATCTTCAGAATAAAATTTTCTTAACTTATATATAGGCGCTACAACATTTTCTCCTAATCCAGAAATTCTTTTTGATCTTGATTCGTTTGTAGGCTCAACTTGTAATACTTTCAATGCAGTGTCCATATCTTTTATAATATTCCTATATTTTTTAGAAAGTTTATTTATATCTTTATCAAATTCTGGCACTGACTTAATCACAAGCTTCATTCTTATCTTCTCTTACTGAAGTTAAGTCATCTCTGTAGAAGACTAGATCATAATCGATTATTTCCATTTCTTCTGTGGCTTTCCATGGGATATCTGCATGAGAAAAAGCACTAATTTGTGATGCGTTTAGATATCTTAATTCTTTTATCGTATCTTCAATTACTTTTAATTCTTTACCTTCCAAGCAGCTGACATCTGGTTCTACTAAAGACAAATATTTTTCTTGCAGATGTCCAAAATAGTCATTATCGATTTTTTCTATTTTATTATCCTGAATTAGTTTAGTAATTATTTTATCAAAATTCTTTGGAGCTGGCCCTAGAGGTAGCTTAACATATTCCTCTCCAGTAAGAGGTTCTTCATATATTTCATAATAATTGAAGTCACAAAAATATAAATGTTTATAGAGTACGGTCTTACCAACGTTTGGCATGGCACCAACTTCATTTATTATATAATGTAAAACCTGCTCTAGTTTAACAATATTGGTTTGCATCAATAGTATATTGATATAAATTTTTTAAATAACTTTCGGTAGTATCTGGGCATTTATAGAATCTAACTATTGCGTATAAGCTTAATTATGCGAAATAAATTATACATTTATGTTTTATTTTAAACATTGGCGTTGGCCCTAAAAATACTAAATACATTTTCACGCTAGGATCTAGATATTATACCTGGCCCTAAAAATAGGGCCATGAGCAATAATTTGACACAGACAAGGCTT
>DUKX01000231.1:0-3581 GCA_013329085.1 Methanofastidiosum sp.
CTCCTAAGGCATTTGACAGTGTCATAGGTATTATTACTATTTTTACAGTTTCTAATGCCAAATCAAAAGGTTTTGCAAGGATTAATGTAATTCCCATGTGATAAAGCTCTACTATGGCCGCAATAATTGTGGCTTTGTATGCCCCAATAAATTCCTTTTTTTTGTATTGATAGATTAATCCGCCAATAAGGCCTGCCGAGATGGTGGCGACTGAACAAGGAAGAGCTGTAAAGCCACCTCCATAGAATCTGTTTAACCCACCTATTAATCCTGCGCCAAGACCAATAACTGGTCCACCTACTAAACCTGCAACTAATGGCCCTATATCCCTTATATTTGCTATAGCGCCAGAAGGAAGTTCTATCCCTGAATAGTTCCCAAATATTGAAAAAGAACCAAATATGAGTATCATAACAATCTGATTCTTGTATGTAAATCTTTTATCTATAACAACTTCTTTAAAATGATTAACGGAACTCACAACCACGGCTATTACAGTAACCATGACTGATACCTCGTTAATTAAAACAAAAAGAATATCCATGATTTCTTCAGGGTTCACATTGATAAAAACAAAAGTCAATTTAAAAAACTTATTGTAATTTTTGCAAGTTCGTAACCTTTATGTTAAAAAATAGTAGTAATGGATGGATACCAATATATTAAATATTATATGGCATTAATTTAATATTTTGTGTTAAGTAATGCAATCTTTTCAAATATCTTTTTTTCAGTTTCTATTCTATTCTCGATATCCGTTATTTCAAAATACTCTATTATGAAATCTTTATCAAATTTCCCGAGGGGAACGGGCTGGCCTAAAATCTGGATAATCTTCTCTTTATTTTCTTCATTCACTATAATTCCTATCCTATTAAATCCGTTCTTTATACCAAACGTTAAAGCTTTAGATATTTGTTTTTCTCCAGATAATCGGATCAAATACTCAAGTGAAAAGTCGTCAGCAAAGTTTGATTTATTTTTGAATGCTTGAGTTGTTTGGTACAATGCCATAGATATATGATTAATCCCATATGCCTTACTTTCATCAAAAATGGCATCTGCCCCATTTTTCTTTAATATTTCAATTAGTTTTTCTGCCTCTTGAATTTGGGATTCAAATACCAGTAACATGATTATACTATCTTCTCTTTTCTTAAAAAATTATCGTTGTGCATTGTTAATAAAGTTTATAATTGTTAATACTTTATGGAAATCTAAAAGAAGTATTGTTTATCATTATTAACCGAAAACTATATATAGTAGTTAACAAAATTAGTATTTACTGGATAACCCACATGAAAGACAATGATTATCCATAATGATAATCCGTGAGCGATATTACAATACCACTATTGAAGTATCCAGACAATAGATATGAAGTGTCCATATAATATCTGAATAATATAAGGGGGGTATAAGGATAATACAAGAAACACATCAGGAACATACTCAGATAGGTTATAAGCGATATCTGAATAACCGAAACTCTTATATACATATATCTCCTAAGTATTATACAGATGCTAGAGGGACACTAATGAAACTCATATCAGTACAAATACCAGAAGCATATATGAACGGGTTGGACGAGTTGGTTAATTATGGATACTTCCCTAATAAGAGCGAAGCCATAAGATCAGCGATCAGAGACATGCTAAAGAACGAACTTGGTGGGTTTAGATCACTTAGAAATGAAGGCATATCTGGAAAAATAAAGTAAATAATAAAAAATAATTTATATAATTGGGGGTTTTATATGAAAGGCATCTTGGAAAATGCTTCAAGATATACTCAAACTAATAACTTTGAAGAAACTGCAGTGGAATTAGAAGGCATTGGGCACGCTAGGATAATATGTGCAGGATGTGGTGGTGCAGGCAATAATACAATAAATAGACTTTCAATGCTCGGGGGAGTAATGGGCGCTGAAACAATTGCCTTGAATACCGATAGGCAGCACTTAGAAAATATTCAAGCTGACAAAAAATTTGTCATTGGAAAAGAGCTTACAAAAGGTCTTGGAGCAGGGGGAGACCCTAGCATTGGCTGGGAAGCCGCTCAAGAGGATAGGCATAAATTAAAAGAACTTTTTAAAGACGCAAATTTAGTTTTCGTCTCTGCAGGTATGGGGGGCGGAACAGGAACGGGGAGTGCCCCGGTAGTCGCTGAAGTTGCTAAAGAATGTGGCGCGTTAGTTGTGGGAGTAGTAACCTTACCTTTTAGAATGGAAGGATCTCACAGATTTGAAAAGGCAATTCAAGGACTTGAAGCCTTTAGGCGATATGCAGATACAGTTATCACACTAGATAACAATAAGCTACTTCAACTTGTTCCAAACATGCCAATTGACTACGCATTTAGCGTATCTGACGAAGTTCTTGCCGAGATGGTTAAAGGAATCACAGAAACTATTACACAACCAAGTCTTGTTAACTTAGATTATGCTGATGTAAGGACAATCATGCAAGATGGTGGAGTTGCTGTAATTGGAGTCGGTGAATCTAATACGAAGAATAGAGTTGAGGAAGCAGTCCACGAAGCAATGACCTGCAAACTATTGGATGTTGACTATAAGAATGCAAAGGGTGCACTTGTTCATGTTTCAGGTGGCAGCAATATGACCTTAAACGAGGCCAACAGAGTCGGAGAAATTGTTAACTCAATTATGGATCCTGAAGCAAAGATTATTTGGGGTGCAAGAGTTGACGAAGGTCTAAAAGATTCGATGAGAGTAATGCTCATCATGACTGGAGTAAAATCACCGTTCATATCTGGAAGAGCTGCAGATGGAGACATAGAACTACAGCCATTTGAGAGAGACGCAAGAAGGAAAAGAGTGGGCGGCGGAGAAAGCTTTGGACGAAGCATCGACTGGGCTAAATACGGAATAGATGATCTATTTAGCTAAAATAGTTATTATTTCATTTTATTAAATATATTCTAATTTTCTTAATTATAAAAAAAAATTTATTTTAATAGATTTAACGACCTCCAACACCACCTCCACCGAAGCCACCCCCACCGCCAAATCCGCCTCCTCCTCCAAACCCTCCGCTACCGCCACCACCACTGCTGGGGGGCGCATAGGACGAAATTGGAATAAAAGACCTATTTATCGCATGGTAAGGAACTACATTTACGTCTTGTATGTTTACATTTAGAGCTTTCATTGCAGCTTCAACTTTATCCCCCACCCCAAGTGCAGTTCCATATACAAGCCATTCTCCCCACATGAGGATATCATCTGGAGAATATTTTCTCATCAATGCGAGGTCGGATAAGAACTTAGTAAAAGCATCCCACTCAAGTTTTTCTTTATAGCTGTCATTTTTCCATAGCCCGAATAGTGTTGTTGGGAAAGCCATAGCGATTATAGACTGTATAACAATTATTATGGAAGCAATAAGAGAACTTGATGCATTAGTTGCAAAAGGTATGAATATGAGCATAACAATAGAAATGACTGCAAAGAGTATCCCAAAAAGCAATACCGGGAGGGGTCTAGTTCTTCCTTCAACTATATAGTTTTTAATAATCATTCTGTCAGTTGATTTAACATTTGTAATGCCGTTTAGTGA
>DUKX01000231.1:3608-10424 GCA_013329085.1 Methanofastidiosum sp.
TCAATTACCTTTGTTTCAAAATGATCAAGGTCAGTTTTATCTTTCAGTTTAATTGTGATATATTTTGGATTTTCCTTCTCTTTTATCTCAATTTTATGTCTTTTATGAAGATCCAAAAGTGTTGAGTAGAAAGCATTCATGTCAAAAGTATTTGCCTCATCTTTAAACAGAAGATTGACTACCCAAGGTTTCAATTTATCGTTAGGAACAAAGCTCAAAAATTCCGGAACTGTAAAGCTTTTTTCTTTCCCGTGTCTGTAATAAATATATAAGAATATGAATGGAACTATAATAAGCAATAGGCTTGTTAATGCATAAAGAAACTTTGCTGCATAAAATGGTACAGTATAAAGTAGATTAGCCATTTCTGTTTTCTGTCTAACTCCACTTATATTTTCTGGAAAACCATTTATAGAATTAATATAGTCTGGCTTTAAAAGAAGCTCAATTTCTAAAAGTTCATTTTCTGGAGAAGTTCCAGTAATAATAATATAATTTTGATCTTCTGAAACTTTTAAATTAGGAGGATGTGGATAGACTTTTACTATACTTTCTTTTGCAATCATTATCTTAAAATTTTTTATTGGTATATGTTCTCTCTGGAGTTTTAGATTCAAATGACTGACTTCACTATCGTATTGAATAGGCGGGTGAAGGATATAATTGTATTCTAGCTCATACTTGCCTTTATTGAAGTATGAAGGGTTGTATGCACCCACTTCATTTGTATATGCTAAAGAATCTATGGTATAGCTGTGGGATTCATCTCCAAATAATCTCACATCGCCTTTGTAATCTTTAGCATATCCTATAGTTCCAGAAGGATACTTTATGTCTACAAATTCAATATAGGATCTCCCAAGTTTTTCAAACGAAAGTATGTCATCCCAGTATCTGAAAAGCATCCGGTACTGCCCAGAATTTTTTACGTCGTATGTGTATCTCTCAGATAAAGTACCATCAGAATGAAAAGTAACCTCATAGTTATCCACTACGAGGTCGCCCTCAAAAACGATTGGGCCTTTAGGCAGTAGCAATAGTGCGGTTGCACCTATCAAAAGTGTAACTAGCACTAGTACTGTAATCTGTTTTGATTCAGCCATATTTCCATCTTCTAAAACTCAATTTTTGGTCTTGTTTCAATAGCCTCTTCAAATTTAAGATATTCTAATTTTATGAGTCCTATGATTCTTCCAACTATGTTTGAGGGTATTGTATCAAGCATAGTGTTAAACTGTTGGGCTATGTTATTGTAGGTATATCTTTGCCTTGCAATTTCATCTTCTACAGTTTTAACTGATTCCATTAGATTAACTACTGTAGTTGAAGTTTTAAGATCTGGATAGTTTTCTGCTACTGCAATAAGTCTTCCCAATATGCCTGCACTTTGACGATCAATTTCACTTATTGCCTCAGGAGAAGCGCTTCCAATACTTGCACGATATTTTGTTATATTTTCCAAAGTTTCTTTCTCAAACTTTGCGTAACTCTTCACAGCACCCAATAGCTGGTCAATCATATCAAGACGCTTTTTTAGGGCTACTCTTATTTGCCCTAAAGTTGCTTCAGCCGAATTCTTCAATGCAAAAAATCTGTTGTAGATGCCAACAAATATTCCAATAAGGCCCAGTATTATAACAACTACAACTCCAAGTACTAACAAAATTGATAAGTCCATAAAATCTCCAAATATACTTTGATTATGGTATTTAAGTAGTTTTCGGAAAAATATTTTTAATATTTTTTAAAAAATAGAACGGATTATGGTATTATTTCTGGTCCAAAATATTTCTCATATTCAAAGTCTTTGTAGCTAATTGTCTCTTTGTCAATAAGTTCTTTAATTTCGGGTATTCTATTTTTTAGTTCGGCTACAAGATGTTTAATTGTTTTACAAATTAATTCATTTCCTTCTTCTGGCCATAATTTTAGATACTGCCAGTAGAGGCATCTTCCTCCACAAATATTCTTAACCTCACAANNCACGCTACTAATTTTCCATCTGTACGAATAGCATATCCGCTATGTCCTGCACCGCACCTTAGAAGTGTTTTCTCATTTTTGAGAAGACTGTCGACTATCCCAATGAAAGGATAAAGTTTCAGAACTTTTTGATTTTTCATTTGACCCACCCAATAATCAATAAGCTTTGTGATTGAACTGTTATATTCTTTTACAAATAAACTTAATTTTTCATTATCATAATCATATGCGTAAAAGCCCGCATCTATCTGCCAATGGACGGATGAAAATCCACTATCAATCAGATGTAAAACTTGTTCAAAAATATCTGGCGATTCTAAGTTCAAAGTCATCCTGGCAATAATCTCTCCCAAATAATCTTTTTCTTTTATTTGCGAAATATTCTTTATTACTAAGTTGTAAGTTCCTTTTCCCCTATTGAAATCTGTTCTCTCTTTATCACCATCAATAGAAACTAAAATCTTACCAATTTTATTTAGATAATCTATCGGAAGTTTGTCCAAAAGCTTTCCGTTTGTTTGCATTCTATAGGGCACATCAATATTGTCAATGATCTCTTTGATTTTATTTATATTAAGAAGAGGCTCTCCGCCATAAAAAATAATTACGGGATTTATATCCTTATTAATGAATTTTTTAAGAGCAGTGGCATCGATCTCACTCGATTCAGGAGCGGACAAATCAAGATTTACCTTTTGTTCGATATCGGTATCAAAATCATTCATTGATTTTTCATAGCAGTATTTGCACTGTGAATTGCATTTAGTTGTTAGAATGATATGATAGTGCATAGGTCAAATCATAATTATTTTGTTTAAATTACTAATGTATGTGCTACTTTAAGAATTATAAATTTTTACGTTAGTTTTATATTGAATATAAATATGAAAAATATATAGAGCAATAATAGTGTTATTATGGATACAAAGAATTCTAAAACCAATATTAAAAAAATTTTACCATTAGGACTACTTGACAAAATTAATCGAAATCAATTTGGATATAAGAGTCTTGCAATTGTCTTTATTATTGGATTAATCACTTTTTTGCTATGGGCTTCTAATAGGATGGGCGGTAATTTCCAATTCTATTTAGTCGTGGCTAAAGTATCCGCATTAATTGGGATATGCTTATTGTCTTTAACAATTTTTTTATCATTAAGACTGCATTTCATGGAATCATTATTTGGAGGACTTGACAAAGTATACAAAGCTCACCATCTAATCGGGCAAATTACAATGATAGTAATACTACTGCATCCTGTTTTTTTGATTATTAGAGTATTCCCTAATTGGATTTTGATATCGACGTATCTTGTTCCTGGATTAAATATTCCGTATACATATGGGATTGTCTCATTTTTTCTCCTTGTTATCCTTTTGATTTTTACTCTAGTAATAAAATTGCCTTACAAAATTTGGCACCTTACACACAAATTTATGGGAATTGTCCTTATATTGGCTACGTGGCATGCATTAGTTGCAGGGCGAGATGTAATCCAATACCCAATAGTTAGAGCGTGGGTACTGATGTTTGCATTAGTTGGAATTCTCTCCTACCTCTACATGATGTTTTTCTATCAATTAATTGGCCCGAGATTTAATGCCGAAGTTAAAGATGTGAGAACTAGAGGGGATATTACAGAAATAAAATTTAAAACACTAAAGAAAAAAATGAATTTTCATCCAGGGCAATTTGTCTTTATCAAATTCTTAAATCTTAAAAAATCTTTTGAGATATTTCCATTTTCCATATCAAGTTCAAACAGCGAGGAGCTGATAAGAATTTCAGCAAAAAAGTCGGGAGATTTCACTTCTTACAATCTACCTAAAACTAATGTGGGGGATAAGGTATATTTATACGGGCCTTATGGAAAATTTGGGGAGAAATATCTTTTTGAAAAAAAAAAAGACATGTTATGGGTGGCGGGGGGGATAGGTGTAACCCCTTTTCTTAGCATGTTAAAATACGAAGATTTATCTAAAAATAATAAAATTGATTTTATTTGGTCCTGTAAAGATGAAAAGGATGTAATCTACGACAAAGAAATAAAAGAAATTATAAAAAATAAGAATGATGTAAATTATAGATTATGGCTTTCAAATGATCTTGGGAGACTATCGGCAGGAGATATACTTCAATTGTTTGAAGTAAAAGAAAATCTCACAAATAAATTAATCTTTATATGTGGTCCGAATCAAATGATGATGGAAATTGCAAACCAGTTTATCAAAATTGGAGTTAAACCAAGAAATATAATTTTTGAAGACTTTAATCTAATTTAGGGATTTCATGATTGGTATTAAAGAATTAAAAGAAAAAACAAAATATTGAAACAGATATTTACGCGCTCTATAAGGCCTACAGAGATCCAAGGGTCCCTTGGTATGTGAAACTGATTATTCTGTTTCTTCTAGGCTACTTTATTAGTCCTATTGACCTTATTCCGGACTTTATTCCTGTCATTGGGTATCTTGACGATATTTTGATTATCTCGCTTACAATATATCTTATAATAAGATTGATACCTCGTGAAGTTTTTCAAGATTGCAGAAATAAGGCCATATGTGAACCTATAAGTGTAAAATCAAAATGGATCGTTACATTTTCGATTGTTATTATCTGGTTTATTGCCATTTATATAGTTCTAAAGTTCTTATTCCCGTCTTTTTTAGCTTAAACTAATTTAAGGCTAACTGGCACTGTTTACAATATGTAGCCGCACATTCAGGATTATCAAATTTCCATTTTAGCCCCCAATCTTTTATTTCTTGGATTACATGGATAAAATCTTCCCCACTTTCAGTTAGAGAGTACTCGCATTTAATTGGGGCTTTGGTACTATCTATATTTTTATTGATTAGACCTTGCTCTTCTAGTTCAGAAAGGCGTAATGAAAGAATTTTAGGTGTTATTCCTTTTAATCCCCTTTTTAATTCGTTAAATCTCTTTTCTCTGGCCTCTCCTCTGTATAGCTCTAACAAAATTAAAAGGGACCATTTTTTCCCTACAATATCAAGTGTTTTGAAAATAGTGCAGTCAATCATGGTATCAAACCAGAAACTTACTAGTTTATATAGGTATCTATTATATACTTAGTATAGAAAAGATATTGGTGTCGAAATGGTAAAAAGAGAGATAATTAATATTGATGAAGAAAAATGCAATGGATGTGGGCTTTGCGTTCCCAATTGCCCTGAAGGGGCACTTCAAATAATAGATGGCAAGGCTAGATTAATAAGTGATCTATTTTGTGATGGTCTTGGGGCCTGTATTGGAAACTGTCCAGAAGGTGCTATATTTGTTGAAGAGAGAGAAGCTGAAGAATATGATGAAAAGAAAGTTATGGAAAACATAGTAAAACAAGGTAAGAACACTATTAGGGCACATCTCAAACACTTAGAGGATCATGGTGCAGATAAATATCTAAAACAGGCAAAAGAGTATCTTGAAGAGAAAGGCATAGAGAATCCAACGAAGGAAGAACATCATATGCGCGGGGCGTCTTGTCCAGGTTCAAGAATTATGGAATTCTCAAAAGAAGAAAACAAAGTAAATGAGGAAGGGAAGAGGTCTTCTCAGCTTAGGCAATGGCCCATTCAACTTCATCTGATCTCACCAAATGCACCATATTTTCTTGGAAAAGATGTTTTACTTGCCGCAGACTGTACAGCCTTCTCCATAGGCGATTTTCACAAAGATTTCCTTAAGGATAAGACTTTAGTAATAGCATGTCCAAAACTTGATTCAAATATAGATGTCTATGTAGAAAAAATAAGAAAGATGATAGATGAGGCAAAGATTAACACATTAACAGTCTTAGTAATGGAAGTTCCGTGTTGCTCGGGCCTTCTTCAAATAGCCAAGAAGGCTTTAGATAGAGCAACTCGAAAGATTCCGATAAAATTAATAGTGGTTGGGATCAAAGGAGATATAATAAAGGAGGAGTGGATATAATGGAAAAAGGATTTTGGAAAGATTTGAATAAAACTATGCAGTTTCCAAAAGAGGGTATTTTTAGTACCGTATTGGCTTTGTCCAAAACATACAACTATACATTGATGTGTCTATCCGCTGGGACAAATATAGACACCCACACTTCAACTAAGGCGGGAATTGTACAAGTTTTAAGTGGAACAGGTACCTTTACACTTGTTGATGAAGAGATTGAAATGGCTCCAGGGGTATTTATTTTCATGCCTAAGGATGCACCTCATTCCCTTAAAGCTAAGGATAATCTGGCAATATTATTGGGCCTAACAGATTAATTTATTTTTCTTTTGTAAAGAAAACCATATATAATAAAAAAACAAAGATAATTTTGTGAGGAATAAAAATGGAAGGCGATAGAGTATCTCATCATGAATCTGTAAAAAAAATGTATAAGAAAATTAAAGATGACAGTATAACAAATATTTGGGATAGATACGAAGCTCAAGGATTTGGGGGTGACCCCGATAAAAGATGTCCTTTCTGTCAAGGAGGTGTTCGATGTGACCTTTGTTCAAACGGTCCATGTCGTTCTGATGCATCAATTGATAAAAGAGGCGTCTGCGGGATTACTGCAGATGGCATGGCAATGAGAATGATGCTTTTGAGGAATGTATTAGGTACTTCGACTTACCATTATCACACCGAACAAACAATAAAAACTCTAAGGGCAACTGCCAAAGGCGAAACCCCTTTTCAAATAAAAGAGCCAGAAAAATTAAAATCGTTTGCTGAAAGACTTGGAGTGGATACAAGCGGGAGCATTAACGAAATTGCTTTAAGATTTAGTGATTTTGTTGAAGAGGACTTTAATAGAAAATATTCTGAGCAAAGTAAAATTGT
>DUKX01000195.1 GCA_013329085.1 Methanofastidiosum sp.
ATATCAATTCAGTCTGGTCTTGAACAATGGCATGGTATCTTTCTTCGCTAAACCTCAGGTCCTTTTCAGCTTTTTTATTTTTTGTTATATCATTAATAACAAAGAGATGCAAATCAGGCGAGACATTGGCAATAGCCACATATCCAACAACAATTTTTTTTCCATCTTTTCTAAAGAGTTGATACTCTCCTTTTTGTTTTCCTTTATCCAAGAAGTCTTGCCATAATTTCCTTCCAGCTTTAAAGTTGGAATGTGGAGCGATATCTTCTACCTTCATGTTCAATAATTCATCTTTCGAATAACCAAGAATGTTGCAGGCCTCAGGATTTGCATCAGCAAAAGCAGAGTCATTGTCAATTAACATTATGCCATGAAAAGAATATTCAACAATATTCCGATATACGTCCTGGCCATCCGGGATCAATATTTTGTTCATGTGAATCACGTTATTAGATATAAGAATATTCTACTAATCTTATAATAAGAATAAAGAAGTATTAAAAGATTATGGCGGCATTGAGATTTTCGCAATTATTGAATATTCAACTTTAACTTTTTTTAGCTTAATAATGAAAACAAATGCTATTCTGATAAATAAATAGTTTTTTACTAAGTCTTTAGAGTTCCAGACAACCGGGAAGATTCCAGCGGCTACAATTATGCTGAATAGCTCTACCAGACTATGGAATGCAATAAAATTACCACGAAAGGGAAATATAGAGATTAGAGCTAGCACGAATAAAAAGTCTAATATATGGAATTCTAAGTATTTGGTTAATTGATATTCAATTTATCTCCTTCTTCATTGTTAGGTGATATTGTATTTTCGGCCACATAACACTATGAAAAAATAGGAAAAATATGGAAAACCTAATTTTTTATCCGAGTGGCTTCGTATTAGGGCCAACAAAGGAATGGGGCTACTTTTCAGGAAGAGAGCTAGAGATTGATGAAAGGGTAGAAAAATTCTTTTAATCTTATTATTCCAGTAACAGCAAGCAAAAGCTCTTAAAACACATGTTTTCGTCTTTTACAACATCTATTTGGTAGCCTGCGTTTCTTGCAGTCTTAAAAACATCAATCCCCGCACCTTCCATCGAGGGTCTTGCAATTCTTCGATTAACGCACTTCTTTTTGTCAAATAAACTTGAATTCTCCAAGCTTTCCGCGGGGCAAACATCGCAAAGCCTGCATGTCCCTGCATAGTATGCAAATGCCCTGTAGAGTCCGCTCAAAAAAGCCTCTCTTTCAAGGCTTGCCATATTTTTCTGAATTTCTCTCCACTCGCCTCTTTCCTTAAGATCAGTAAATTCAATTAGCATTGCTTTGCTGTATTCTTTTAGCCTTTTTCTTGTTTCGTCAGGCGGTTGAACGTAAGGCGGGCATGCAAACCTTTTCCCGTACTGTCTGCACCCAAATTCGCACTTCTGCCGCACCCAATCGTTTACAGAAATGTCTGATATAGGTATTATTTTAACAGAGTTAGCGCCCTTTTCAATGGCCATGTTTTTTATTTTTTCTATAGAATCCTCCATTGAATCATCAATAATGAGTTTAAATATATATTTATATACTTTATGGGCATTAAAATATACTGAATATATAATAATAACTTTAATAGTTATAATAGAAACTTTTTTATCTCTCGACAAATATTTATGTGTATGAAAAAAGACATGAAGATTGAAGATGAGCTTAAGGAAATCAAATCTGAACTTTCTTTGATAAGAAAAGAACTTCGGAATATGTCTGCAACTCCATTGGGACAAAATAATGCTAAAACTAACGATAATTTTAGAGGGGTCATATCAAGTTTGATTTTAGACGACCTTGACCAATCCCTAGATAACAATCTTGTGAGTAACTGCAGTAAACATCCGGCCTGCAAGAAAGCTTTTCGGAAAATATTACTCGATAATCAGGAACTAATAGACTCTGGGAAGTTCAACGAGGAAAACGGCTTTGAGAACAAAGGTAAATTAGAGGGTATGAAAAAAACTGCGCCTTATGACAAATGTGAAATATGTTTTGGCGAAGTTTCAGAGCTTTTCGGCAAACAAGTCAAGGTAGCAAGATCCATGAAAATTTACAGATCAAAGAGCGAAAGCATGATGAAAATAAATAAAATCTCTGAAGACATTCTAGTGGCAGATTTTCTTGAGCCGATCGCCAACGTACACCGATTGCAGATAGTAAAGTCTCTAGCCAACGGCACAAAAAGCTTTTCCGAGATTTCAAAAATAACGGGCCTTACGGGGGGAAATCTGCTCTTCCATCTTCAAAAGCTTACAGAAAATGAAATAATACTGCAATCTCACGAGAGAGGGGATTATCTGATCACGGAAAAGGGGTATGTAATCTTAGAATCTGTACTTGAACTTTATCTGTCAATGCTTCCTTCTGAAGAAATAAAAAATAAAAAATAAATTATCTCTTGTAAGGGAATATTTCCTTTACATCAACTATAACTGCATAGTTTGCTTGAGGCAGTTGGGGCATTTTTTCTTTCAACGCTTTAGAGACATTTTCGTAGATGGGCCCAGAGTTCATAAGTGTGGCTTTGCCCTTTATCTGGAATCCTTTGTTTCTGTCCTTGTTTAAAACGTAAAGGGATATATTTGGATTTTCCTTTAAGTTTTTTACAGTATGTGGTGAAGCAATTTCTGCAAAGACAAGTTTGTTCTTTTCTAATACGGTAATGCTGCCTTTAGGCGAAACGTTTGAGACCCCATCTAATCCCGATGTTCCAGCAAACACCAAATGCTCTTCCTGGATCAAATCCATAACTTCTTGTGGCATGTCCATAATATCACCAATATTATTGGGGTTGACTTATTTTTATATTTGCCCGTCACTGAAATATATTTAGTATATTTTTATGACAAAAAAATATATAAATATGACCTTATAAATTGTATTGAGGAGGTGTCCATATGGATGCAAAAAATGAGATTAGATTGCAAATTTCAAATGCGCTAAGAAAAGCTAAATTCCCGATCGATACTCCAGAAAAATTAATTGCTGCCTTCCCCAATGGTGCAGACACTAAATGCAAATCAGGAAACATTGAGATGACCGCCGGAGAAGCTGGAAAACTATTAAAGGCCAGTGACTTTCCATTTCTTAATGCAGATATGGTAGCAAACACTATAGTCCAAAGGGCAGGATTATAAATTTATTTTTTTATTTTTTATAAGGGGGAAAGAAGGTGAAAAATCCTGAACTCAAGGCAGATATAATTTTCACTGCCAAAGAATTAGGTTTAGACTTCATTGGCATAGCAGATGCCAAAGGATATCTAAAGGAAGATTATGTTGGAAATAAGCCCCAGGACGTAATGAAGCGCTGCAATAGCGTAATTGTATTTGGACTGTCAATTCCAAAAGGGGCGTATGAATCATTGCCAAAAGGCAGAGCCGAGTATACAAATACACTGCTAGCTGCGACTGTCACCTTGAGGATTGCTGGTTTCAAATTAACAAAGTTGATAGAAGAAAGAGGATATCTTGCAACTCTTGCCCCTTCAGAAGGAAGTGAGTTTGGATACTGGTATGCAAATAAAGAGACACTCAAGGCAAATTTTTCAATGAAGTATGCTTGTTATCTATCTGGAATAGGATCATATGGGAAAAATCATCTTATAATAACTGATAAATTCGGTTCAAGAATAAGGATGGCCGCAATTTTAACTGATGCTGAAATTGATCCAGATGCCCAAAGTAAAAATTTTATGTCTGACAAATGTAAAGAATGTTACAAGTGCGTTGAAGTCTGTCCTGTTTCCGTTTTTTCCATTGATGATGGGAAAATAGATAGAAGGAAATGCAGAGAGTATATGTTTGGTGAGCTTGGTGGATTGCGCTGCGGCATGTGCGTAAAAGTATGCCCTCTTTGATAAAAGAGATTACATGTATTTTTTCAAAAAATCAAAAAATGTAAAACTCACCCATTTTAACATATTTTTCATTGACAGCATTGCCATTGCCTGACGTGGATCTATAGGGGTTATAAAAGGGTTAAGTTTTGCGGTCATTTATGCAACAAAGTATGTATAAATACTATATTATATATAGAAATATTGATAAAATAATTTGATATATATACTTATATAAAATAAGTCGAGAAGTATTATAAAATATATAGGGTTAATTAATTCGGTGATTAACCATGGATAGAAGAAGAATAGGAGTAATTGGATTATTGGTGACCGTGATTGTTTTTGGTATGGTCTTTTCCGGCTGTACCCAAAACACATCAACGCAGCCATCAAACGTAAAACTGAGCCAGACAGGCTCAAGCACAGTTTTGCCTTTAGCCATAGCATGGGCAGAACACTTCGAAGGCGCTGATATATCTGTTTCTGGCGGGGGATCAAGCCACGGATTGAATTCCTTACTTAAAGGAGAGGCAGATTTAGGCGATGCAAGCAGATTAATGAAAAGTTCTGACTACAAGAGCTTAGGTTGTGACGAAACATTAGTTAATTCAGATGGTACTGCAAAAGCAGCTTGTAGCGGTGTTCTTCCAACAAAATGGATTGTGGCATATGATGTATTGGCAGTAGTAGTCAACAATGAAAACACTTGGACAAATGAACTTACATTTGACCAGTTATACAAGATTTTTACAGACGATAATCCTGCAGTCTACTGGGATGAAGTACCTGGATTAAAAGAGAAAGGCGCCCCTCATGCAAAGATAAATATCTACGCACCTGATGAAGCAAGTGGAACATACGACTACTTCTTTGAGAGCATCATAAAAGATTGGGGAAAATCTACACAGGTAGCAAAGACAAGACTTGACTCTGGAGATGGCGTATACAATCCAAGTGCAGACGATAACGTTATTGTAGATGCAATAAAATCAAATAAATATGCAATTGGTTACTTTGGATACGCATATATAATTGAAAATCCGGGCCAGTTAAAAATTGTTAAGATTGCTAAGAAATCTGGAGACCCATTTGTCGAAGCATCAATTGAAAACGTAGCAAAATATCCAATGGCAAGACCCTTACACATATACACAAACGGAGTACCAACTAATTCATCTGACAAGGGAAAAGCTATAAATGCATACCTCAAATACATTTTGAGCGAAAAAGGGCAAAAAATAGTCCCAGAAGTTGGATACGTCAAGGTATCCTTAGTTGATCCAGCAATAATACTAGCACAACTTTCAAAACTTAACTAAGAGTGGCCCTAAATGTTAGGTAAAGTCAATAGAGCATATTTCAATGGAATAATCCATTTCAAAAAAGTGGATTTAAAAGAAGCATTGGTAGTTAAAACAATATTATTGTAGCTAGTCTTGCAATAGTAGTCGGCCTAGCTATCTTGTATACATTGGCGAATGTCTCTATTGAATTTTTTTCTTTGTTAGTTCCTATATATTTTTTAAGATCTCTTTTGTTTCGGGAATAAACTCTAAGCCCATGCAATCATAACTCGCAAAATCCAATAATGTACTGTTTTTATTCTTTATTTCTTTTAAGCTTATTTAAGGAAAGAATAGACAATTCATATAAACTCTTTACCCAGTCTAAATACTCTTTGATTGTCTTTTCTTGAAAAAATTAATCCTTATGGAACTGCCATTTCTGGCCTTAAAAATAAGATTGCATTCTTGGAGAAGGAGCTCTCGATTGTTTCCCAAGATGGAAATCTTTACATAAAGGAAGTCTCAGAGCCGAAGTTCCCAACGATATCAAAAGAGAAGATCCTGAAATATTGCGATCACTCGCCTCTCGTCCAACCAATCCATAATGCAATAATCCGTGAGGTCACAAACGCTGGATGGTCCATCAAGCCCCTTTTCAATTTCAAGTGTGGCAAGTGTGGCCAGACCTATGACAGAACGCCAGAAGATGGCAGATGTGACTGCGGTGGCCCAATTTTAAGGCCAGATCTAGAGCAAANNTACATAAGGCAGAACGACAAGGGAAAGTTCTTCATAATGGACGAGCCGCAGGCGCTCTACGTTGAAAATCCTCTTTTAATTGGCAAAGTAAAGCGTGGCGATTCTGATTGGTCATACTTCTGCCCAATCTGCAACCTGCTTGAAGAAGAGTACTTATCAGATTCAAAGGGAAAGTGCCACAAGCACAGGATGGAGCTATGGGAGACTGCATACGTCCTTTATTCAGGGAGCAGGATAAGACGGCGCTACTCCAAAAAAGAGATAATCGAGGGCCACTTCAATAGAAGATTGCCGGACGACTACGGCACGCCAATTATCCAGGCATGCATAAATCAGATCGAAGCGGCCCTAAATCTGGATCTTCTGAACCGTGACACATTTGAGAAGGGGACGCTTGCTAAGATATTCGCATTTGAGGGTTACACCCAGGATGAAGTTGCCTCTTTAGAGCAGTCCATATCCTCAATGGCTGAGAAGAGGAAAAGCCTCGGCTCAAAACTATTCAATCTGTTCTTGGGGAACTCGAAAGGGAAGATTGAAGTCCATGATGTTCTTTCAGATCCCTCAAAGCTTCAGGCCTTGGAGTGGCACCGCTACTACCGTGACATGCTTTTGTCAAATTACGGCGTGACGCCAGTCTTTGCAGGCACCGTTGAGAGCGGAAAGGCCGGGAACAATCCGATGCTGCAGATTGACGTGATGGCGAACACCACAAAGGCATGGATGAGAACTATCTCTGAGCCACTGAACACCGTCCTGCTTCAATCGCTTGGCATAACGGACTGGTACTTTGACTTTGAGGAGATAGAGCGGGAAGACAAGAAAGAATCTGCTTCTGTTCAAAAGCTAAAGGCGGAAACAATCGCCATCTACAGAAACTCTGGTTATGAAGTTGAGATTACAGATGACGGCATCATCAGTCCGATCCTAAAACAAAAATCACAACCAAAAAAGACAGAGATAGAAAAACAGAAAGAGTCGCAGGATAAACTGTTTGATGATCTTTCAAAAGACCTTCTCAATATTTCAAAAGATTATGAGGCCGATCTATTCCAAAAACTGGAAAACTATGGTGAATATAAGGCCAAAATCGTTAGTGAGATAATATCAGTCGCATCAAAAAATCTTGATTCAGAGCTTAAGAATCATATTTCCCATATTTTTAATCAAGGCTACCTAAAGACTTTCTCTGATTATTCTAAGATACTTTCCAAAGAAGACCTGAATCCTTTCATCCTGAAATACTTAAAAGAATATTTTGAGAGTTACGTCTCGCCCTTCTTTGAGAAGTGGGGAGAGCGGGAAAACGAGAACATATTCAGGATTATCGAAGAAGAGATACTAAAAGGCTACAACTGGCAGACTGTCAAGAAAAGACTCTCTGAAGAGTATTTTGGGAGAAGGGATTCATACTACTGGCAGATGGTGGCGAGAACTGAAGGGACAAGGGCCTTCAACTTTGCATCAGAGCGGGCCGCAAGAGACCTTGGGGCCACAGAGAAGAGATTGATTTTTACCGATGATGGCCTTGCATGCATAAGCTGCGTCCAGGCGTCAAAGGAAGGCTGGATAAGCATTGATTCTGAGACATCCTACGGCAATCCGCCTTTGCACCCGAACTGCAGGTGCTACTATGAGTTTAGGATAGGACCAATCACTAGAAAGTGGGACGATGTTCCGGCAGAGAAGAGGAAGGACTTCACAGAGGAGATGCATGACGCCCTCTGGGAATACTCTTCCACTTCCTACTACATAAACACCATCTTAAGATACCCGAAGGATTACGCAAAAAAGATTACCTACCAGCTCCAGATCGAGCGTGCAAAAAAAGCCATAGAGATACTGAAGAAAATATTCGGCCTAAATG
>DUKX01000123.1 GCA_013329085.1 Methanofastidiosum sp.
AGATTATCTAAAAAATAAAATAAATACGCCTTTAAAAAATAAGGAAAAACTTATTGCTTTAAGAAAGGCCTTCAAAACAACAAGAGATAGACAAAATGAAAATAAATTTTTATTCCCAGACTTAGATCAGAGAAAGGAAAGATTAAAAAAATCTAGAGATTTTTCAATTGGGAATAAAGAACTTCTTTTTCAGGCTATAAAAAATTTTGAAAAAAATGGTTTCAAAGTATTCTACTCCAAGACTAAAGAGGATGCTATTGATTTTATACTAAAAGAGATAGGTGATGAGAAATTAGTAGTAAAGTCTAAATCAAATGTCACAAAAGAAATAGGTCTTCACGAGCATTTAGAAGAAAAAGGCATTGAAGTTATTGAAACAGATCTTGGGGATTATATAATTCAACTTTCTAAAGAAAAACCTGCGCACCCTACAGGACCTGCATGCCATCTTTCAAGGTATGATATTGCAAAGATATTCTCCGAGGCTTTTGGGGAAGATTTTGAACCTGATCCCCTTGTTCTCACGAAAATAGGTAAGGAAAAAATTAGAAATTATATAGAAAAATCAAAGATAGGCATAACTGGTGCAAATGCAATATGTGCTGAAGAAGGTGCTGCTATAATAATAAACAATGAAGGCAATATTAATCTTGTACAGATGAGGGAGAAAAAGCATATAATCGTAACATCAATTGATAAACTTTATCCAAATATTGAAGAAGCCATTAACATGCTAAAGCTCTGTACATATTACGCAACAGGTGCCTCTATTACATCTTATATTGAAATTATCGCAGGAATATCAAAGACAGCCGATATTGAGAAAATGCTTTTCAAGGGAATGCAAGGCCCAGGAGAAGTCATTTTAGTTATAGTTGATAATGGAAGAACTGAGGCTTTTGAAAAGGGCTACAAAAATCTATTTTATTGTATAGGATGCGGTAACTGTCTTCTAGACTGCCCAGTATACTATGTCGTAGGAAACGAGTATGGGTATAAAGGCTATCTTGGCGGCAGAGGAACTTCTGCATCTTACTTTTTAGAGGATCAAAATACCTCTTTAGAAAATGGGCTTTTTTTCTGCACTACGTGCAATAACTGTGAGATATCATGCCCAGTTGGGATCGGAAATGCAGATTATTCGGAAAGACTAAGAGAAAATGTTTCTTCAAGTGGAAAGAGTTTCCCAACTCATGAAAAAATAATTGAAAATATAAAAAAGTCTAAAAATCCGTTTAATGAATATTCTCCAAAACAATTGAAGAAAGGAAACGAAGTTGTGTATTTTAGAGGTTGTATGGGATTATATCGAGAAAAAGGCATCGCCGACTCTACAATGAAACTCCTTGAGAAAGCAAATGTTTCATATGCTCTTGTCGATGAAGTTTGCTGTGGTTCAGTTGCACTTAGGACTGGAAATAAAGAAATAGCTAAAGAGCTTGCAAAAGAGAATTTAGAAAAGATTAAACAGACCGGAGCCAATACCGTCATATTTTCGTGTGCTGGTTGTCTTAGAACATTTATTAAAGATTATCCAACTTTTGAATATAGCAATCTAAAACTTCTTCATTCGTCACAATACTTCCTTGAACTTATCAAAGAAGGGAGATTAAAATTAAAGAGCGGGAAAAAGCTGAAATTGACCTTCCATGACCCCTGCCATATGGGCAGACATCTTAAGATATATGATGAGCCAAGAGAAATAATAAAAGGACTACCCAATGTCGAATTTGTGGAAATGAAAAGAGTAAAAGAAGACTCAAGATGCTGTGGCGCTGGTGGCGGCGTGAAATCACTATTTGGAGACTTATCTATTGCCATGGCTAATGAAAGAATTAATGATGCGAAGGAAGTTGAAGCAGAGATTATAGTTTCTACCTGTCCTTTCTGTAAGAGAAATCTAAAGGATGCTTCAGAAATGGAAGTCATTGACCTTTCAGAATTGCTTTTAGAGTATTATAGTTAATAAAATATTTTTATTTTAGAACAATATCCGACAATTATATATTATTAACGTATATTGTTTTAATTTTTTATTAAATATTAGAAAAACTTATAAAGGGTTCAAAAGTTAAGTAAGTAGTCGTTATAATATTTGAAAAGTGTGGGGAGTTAAGTATGGTATCTGTAAAGGGAAAGTCCCTTGAGGGATTATTAACTGAATTTAGAAGATTTTATCCTTCAACAGAATTTAAGGAAAAGGCACATATAACGAATAAAGAAATATTTGAAAAGTCTGAAGAAGATCCAGAAAAATTTTGGGCAAGTTATGCTTCTGAACTCCACTGGTATAAAAAATGGGACAAAGTGTTGGAGTGGAATCCGCCCCATTCAAAATGGTTCGTGAATGGAGAGATAAATTTATGTTACAACTGCGTGGATAGGCATATCAAAAATGGTGGCAGAAACAAGGCGGCCATAATATGGGAAGGGGAGCCAGGTGACACTAAAACTCTTACTTACTGGGACCTTTACAGAGAAGTAAATAAATTTTCTAATGTTCTAAAAAAACTTGGAGTTGTAAAAGGTGACAGGGTAGCTATTTACATGCCAATGATCCCTGAAGCCGTAATCGCCATGTTAGCATGTGCTAGAATAGGCGCAATACATATGGTTGTATTTGGTGGTTTTAGTTCTGAGGCTTTGAGAGACAGAATAAATGATTGCAAAGCAAAATTATTAATTACTGCAGACGGAGGGTATAGGCGGGGTAGTTTAATTCCACTAAAACATGATTCAGATTATGCAGTCAAGGACACCCCGTCCATTGAAAATGTATTAATCATAAAGAGAGGAGAATTTCCTCTTAGAATTAAGAAAGGTAGAGATGTCTGGTGGCACGAGTTAGCAGATGAAGTTGATCCTTATTGTGAACCTGAACCCATGAATTCAGATGACAGTTTGTTTATTTTATACACATCGGGGACAACAGGCAAACCAAAGGGAGTTGTCCATTCTACAGGGGGATATTTGACTGGTGTTTATACTACAAGCAAGCTAATATTTGACATGAAGGACCAAGATGTTTTTTGGTGCACCGCAGATATAGGCTGGATAACAGGTCACAGTTACATTGTCTATGGGCCTCTTGCAGTTGGGGCTACTCTTTTCATGTATGAAGGTGCTCCTGATTGGCCAGAAATGGATAGATACTGGAGAATTATAGACAAATACGGAGTTACGATATTTTACACTGCACCTACTGCTATTAGGGCTTTCATGAAAGCTGGAACAGAATTTCTAAAGCCTTTCTCCTTGGAAACATTAAGATTATTGGGAAGTGTTGGAGAACCTATAAATCCAGAAGCTTGGATATGGTATTATACTCACATAGGAAAGAAAAGATGTCCTATCGTTGATACTTGGTGGCAAACTGAAACAGGAATGATAATGATAACAACTCTTCCCGGATACCATACAATGAAACCCGGGCATGCTGGATTCCCTTTTCCCGGAGTTTCCTTGGACATCTTAAATGAAGCAGGAAATCCCGTCGAGCCTGACGAGGGGGGATATCTTGTTTTAAAAAATCCTTGGCCCTCGATGCTAAAGGGCATATACGGAGATGAAGAAAAGTATCTTGAAAAGTACTGGGGTAAATGGAACGGAAAGTGTTATTTTACAGGCGATGGTGCAAGACGAGATAGCGAAGGATATCTAATGCTTCTTGGGAGGGTAGATGATGTTCTTTCAATAGCAGGTCACAGAGTAGGAACTATGGAAGTTGAAAGCGCATTGGTATCGCATCCTGCAGTTGCAGAAGCTGCTGTTGTAGGAATTACTCATGAAATAACTGGACAAGCAATAGTGGGATTCATCGTTTTGAGAGACAGTATTGACAAAGACTTTGATCTTGAAGATGCTATAAGAGAACATGTTGTAAAAAAAATAGGGCCTATTGTAAGACCAAGAAAAATAATATTTACAAGTGAACTACCAAAGACTAGAAGTGGGAAAATAATGAGAAGACTGCTTAAAGACATTGCAGAAGGAAAAGTTCTTGGGGATACAACAACACTTACCGAACCCGAAGTCATTGATACACTAAAAAAACAGTATGAAGATATTGAAGGTTAAAAATCTAAATTATCTCCAATATCTCTCACTTTATCTTTTTTTCTTTTCTCTAAATACTTGTATACTATTGAATGTGGCTTTCCTTCCAATATCATCTCTAAAGCTTCTTTTGCATCTGCAGCACCATCATAATCCCCTATGACAGAAACAGTTTTACCATAAACACAGATATCTGTATTTGTAAGATCTTCAATTGTTTTTCGTGTGTTGCCATCCTTTCCAATGATCCTGCCCCTTTGTCTTTCCCAAGCTTTGGAAGATTTTCCGAGGTAATCTGGGAGATAAATCATTTCAAATATAAAGACATCACTAAAAATTTTAGAAGCTTTTTCGAAAGGAAATCCTCTGCCTATGGCTCTGACAATGTCTCGTGCCTTCCATAAATTTAAAGGTTCTTCTGCACCGTCCTTTTGAAAAATTCTGACAAGACCTTCTTCACTGTCAATTTCAAGTTTTACTGAAAGCCTCTTCTCAATATGCCTCTTTACTTCGCCTTCTTTTCCAATAAGAACGCCTAATCTATCCTGAGGTATCTTTACAAATTCTTCACTCATTTAAAATCCCCTTTAACGTTTCATCCGCTTCAGGCATTTCAATATAATTTGAAAAATATCTAGTGATATTTTCGATATCTCTTTTGAGGAAATCCTGTGCCATAATACTATCCTTTATAGTTCCCTGTGCAAAATCAATGAAGTAAATCTTTTTACCTATAAGTATATTATACTCGCTTAAATCAGCATGAACTAGTCCTGCTTTGTACAATTTATCAACATTTTCTATTATACAATTGAAGTTCTTTTCAGGTTCTTTTGATTTATTATCTTTTAAAGTAGGATATGCCTTCATATTCTTACCTAAAAATTCCATTATCAAAACATTGTTTCGTGTTAGGATTGGTTTAGGAACATTAATAACTTCACTTGCTATCTTCAAATTCTTAAATTCTCTTTTCGCCCACGCAAATACTGTACTTCTCTTATCTTTTTTTGTATAGTAAAATCGTGGGTCTCCTACAAGATACGAATACATCTTATTAAAGTTAGAAGTTGCAATTCGATAAATTTTAACGGCAATCTCTTTTCCATCTCTGTCTTTTCCATAAAAGACGTTTGCTTCTTTCCCCGTTGCAATCTCACCATTTAATGAATCAATATACCCATTATTCATAAGTTTAAAGAGTGTGAGACGCGTTGATTGGTCAAAGACTTCATCCCTGACCTTAAATATATCAGAATCTCTATCTACCCTTTCACGCTTTAAGTTCTTAATATCTTCTTTTCTTTCATAAACATCTATATGATCTTCAATGTCGCCCATAATCTAAAGAGTCATGTAGCCGTTATCAATTAGCCACTTAGTCTGGGCCCTTGAATATCGGTATATGATATTTCCTCTTTCATCACCCTTAAGTTCCCATGGTTCTACTAGGACAACCATGCCCATTTTAATCCACAGTCTTCTCTTAAATTTCCCTGGAACAGAGCAAATCCTCTCTTTTCCATCTGTACACCTAACTTTCATTCTGCCTGCACCAAGCATCTGATCGACAACGCCCAATACTTCTCCCTTTTGAGGAGTTCTCGTTCTCTGGACCTGTTCCTCATCACCAGTATTTCTAGGTTGATATTTCAGATAATCCCTCCTATATAGACCTTATCTCACTTATAATTTCAACAAGATAATCAATAACGGATTTCTTCAAATCCATTGGATGGACTTCCTTTGATAAGTAAGCCCTTTCAAGTGAGTCGTATGAATCAAACTCTACATTACCCCCGTATTTTTCCGATCTTTTTATTTCAAAAGCACCGGTAATCTTTGGAAAGAGTATAAGACGAGCTATTTGAAGTAGAGGATTCTCCTCTTTTACTCCCATGGGACAATAAGCCTTATTAATTTTTTCCTTAATAGCTTGTTCTTCATCCCTAACTGATATCATACTTTCAGGTTTTGAGGAGCTCATTTTGTCACCAGGTCCTGTGAGTGAAGAAATAAGCGGGGTATGTAGACATACAAATGGCTTATAGTCTATTTTTGAAGAAAGCTCTCTGCCGAGCATGTGGATCTTCCTCTGCTCGATTCCTCCAATAGCCACATCTACTCCTAAGTATTTTATATCTACAATCTGTAAGAAGGGGTATAGAACCTGGGATACCCTTGCATGTTCAATATCTCTTGCAATTACCTGCATACTTCTGAGGGCCCTATTGATAGTTGTATCCAAAGAAAGATTGAATACATCATCAATATAATCTAATGATCTTTCAAATGAAGATCCCAATACGTATTCGGTGGACTTTAATCCAAATGACTTAAAGGTCTCTTCCCATATAGATGTCTGCTCGTGTATCCAATCCCAGTTTCCTTTTCTATTGAGCCACGTGTGCCAATCTGCAAATAAGACTTTTACTTTAAAGCCAGCTTTCTCCATATCTTTCAATTTAGACATTGTCACAAGATGACCAAGATGAACATCACCTGAAGTTTCATAACCACAGTAGCATACAGGCTCATTTTTATTAGTCAATAAACCCAGTAGCTCTTCCGTAGTTACAACCTCTTCAGCATTTCTAGTTATAATCTCCAATCTATTGTCCATGGCGAACACCTATATTATTAGTATTTATTTCTTTCTCATTTTGTAAAATTTAAGATAAAATAACAGATAAATAAATTTTGGGATGTCTAAAGCAGTGAAATGGGATTTTTCATCTCCATAAATCGTTTCAATAGGCACTTCTTCAACTCTCATATGAAACTTTCCTACATAAGCCAAGACTTCTGTTTCTATATTGTATCTTTCTGATTCTAAGTGCATCTTCTCTAAAAAATCTCTCTTGATGGCCCTATATCCTGATTGAGTATCCTTTATATTTATGCCAAAGAATAATCTTATCAGAGCAGTCGAAATAAAGTTTGATATCTTCCTAACGAATGGCATGGCCTTCGTATTTCCTAAAAATCGTGAACCTATTGTGATATCGGCCCTACCTTTTTGAATAGGTTCAACAAGTTTATAGATGTCTTCTGGCTTATGTTGAAGGTCTGCATCAAGAAAAACAATAATATCTCCTTGGGATATCGAAATCCCAGTTCTCATTGCCCTCCCTTTACCATAATTAACATCATGAGTTACAATCTTTGCGCCTGCTTTTTTTGCCATCTCCCCAGTTCTGTCCTTACTTCCATCGTCTACGACTATTTTTTCAAATATGTCCTTTGGGATTCTCTCTACCACCTCATGAATGCTTTGCTCTACGTTGAATGAAGGAATAACAACGGAAACTCGTTCCATGAAAATAAGAATAAAAAGAAGATTTATAAGCCTTAAGATGATAGATAATTTCTCTTAAAGCATAAGACTATCTAATTTACTATAGTTTAATAAAAAGTTTTATAAGGCAATGAAAAATCTTTAAGAAAACGGTGAGTTTATGAAGAGAAGAATAAAAAATCTTTTGAGGAGCGTCAAAAAAAGCGGAGCATACCCTCAGAAGGTCAATTTCAAGAATAGGAAAAAAGAGAAGTATTACCCAGCACTCAGAAGCTAAACACAACTTTTTTAATATATTATTTTAATTAATTTATATGATTTCTAAAAAAAGAGTCCTATATTTTGCTTCTTTTTCGCATACAATTACACATGCGATGACTTTAACTCTTGCACCTCTTCTACCTTTAATTAGGTCGGACCTTGGACTTACCAACGCAGAAACTGCGTCTTTTGCTTTTATTTCATTTCTTATGTATGGTGCATTGGCCTTGCCTTCAGGCCTTATCTCAGATAGAATAGGATCTTTAAAGGTTATTAGAATAGGACTAATTCTATTTCTTGTATCCATAGCAGGAATTTATTTATCCAAAGGACCTCTAACTCTGTGGATTTCTCTCTTGTTATTAGGTATCGGTGCAGGGGCATACCATCCTGCCGGCCTTTCTCTTGTATCCAGACTTTATCAAAAAGACATGGGTAAAGCTATGGGATTCAATGGTTTACTTGGAAACTTAGGTGAAGCTTCTTCGCCCATAATAGCTGCTGCCGTTGGAGTATACATTGGCTGGAAATATCCTTACTTATTATGGGGATTACCAATCTTAGTATTATTATTTATGAGTTTATCAATGAAAGATTCAAAGATCAAAGATCATGTAAAAGAAGAAGATGGAGGCAAGTATAGTTACATACAAGAAACAAGAAAATTAGTTTCTAAAGATTTTATTCTATACATATTAATCCTTCTGTTTAGAGGATTGTTTTACACTGGAACAGTCCTGTTATTGACTACTTTCGCCAAAGACGTTTTATCACTTAAAGTTTTAATAGGCGGTTTAATCACAACAATACTAATAGTATCTGGTATGCCCGGGCAAATACTTGGTGGAAAAATATCTGACAAACTTGGTTACAAAAAACCGCTTCTTATTTTCACAACTTTCAGTTCTATTTCCATTGCTCTTATTGCTAATACCACAAGTGCAATTATATTTCTAATTTTTTCAATTTTAATGGGATTTTCATATTTTGCCGCTCAGCCTGCACAAAATATGCTTACAGCATCAATGAGTAGCACTAAAATACGCGGTCTGCTTTATGGCTTTAGTTCTCTTTGTATATTTGGCTTTGGGTCTTTTGCAGTTTCAGTTGGAGGGTATATTGCCGATATTTTAACTTGGAGAGCTGCTTTCTATATGCTTGCCGCCTTTGCCTTAATAGATGTTTTTTTAATTTACCTTAAAAGAGAAAAAAAAGAAGATATTAAACAAACTTGATATTTTTTGGGAATTCTCCTAAGTATTTTTTGAATTCTTTAGGCCAGTTGTCTGAGTCTAGTCCTTTTTGGGCCAAGAAAGATACTGTCCACCTTTGAAGTCCAATCCCTGAACAGCCAGACCACAACTCCTTGTTTTTTGAAGATTTAATGGAGAAAGCTTTAGTGTACTTATCCCCAACTATGGAGAGATTTTGAAATTCCAGCCATTCACTCTCTTCTCTGCTACCCCTTGACGGAATCCAGGATTCATAATCTACAGTCCCTTTAATTCTCTCAGTTTCTTTTTCAATACCTGTCTGTCCTGACTGCGCCATATAAAAAGGCGTTACCCAAGCAGTTCTCCATTCGATCTCAAATATTTTGTCAAAGACATAGGTATATCTTTCCATCATCTTCTCTTTAAGTTCAATTAACTGGTCTGGATAACCTATGAATACGGGTTCTATCCTCCAAAATTCATTTACTCGTTCAATACCTTGTCTCCCGCCGGCTTCCCATCTATATGAGGGGCCACTTTTATCATAGATTAATACTGGAAATTCTGAATCATCAATAGTCTTCCCATCAAACGCCCAGTACATTGGAGGGCACTGAGCATAGGTCATTCCACCTATAGGATCCCTCATTCTTTCTCTTATTTTATCGACATAGGCTTTTTTTGTTATTTTGTACAAATCAATTACTTCTTCCCAGACAGAAACATCTCTAGAGATTGGAGGAGATACATAATAAATTTCTGGCTCACTGCCAGATAAATGGCCTGTCTTTTCCCAAATCTCAAAAGGAACAAGTTTCGGGGCAATGACTTCAATGAATCCTAGCGGCTTTAAAACTTCTTCAACTGCAATCCTTTCCATTGTCCGGAGTAGTGCTGCAACTGGAGCATGATAAAACCACTGCCCTTGACTCGGCCCNNGCTCACCCTTGCCGCCCCAAAACTGCGCTTCAACTTTTTCATAGAACAAATTAATTATACGGTCAACATGATTTTTAGTTAGGAAATCTTCGTCCAAATCATTTAAATATAAAATTGCATTTGTACCTTCTATTGATATTTTATCGACAAAAGGTATTTTAATTGGATCTTTTGGAATTTTTTCAATTTCAAGTGTAAGAGTATAACTTTTTCCCACAACTCTTTTAATCCCAACTTTAAACTCCTT
>DUKX01000183.1 GCA_013329085.1 Methanofastidiosum sp.
TAGATTTACCAAAAGCCTTTAAAACATTTATAGTTATTGACTTCATGGTTTCCGAGGTGCCCGAAGACTACAATCCCGTTTCTTTAGAAACGAAAATACTAGAGAACTGGAATGACATAGATATCTATGCCAAATTAAAGCAGTTAAGATCTAATGGCCCTAAATATTTCTTCCTTGATGGGCCACCCTACATGAACGGAATGCCACATATAGGCCATGCTAGGACAAGGGCTTTGAGAGATCCCGTCTTAAAATATAAATCAATGAATGGGTATAATGTATGGCATCAACCAGGATTTGATATGCATGGGCTTCCTATTGAGGTAAAAATTGAGGAGATATTAGGCACCAAAACAAAGAGCGATATCGAAAAAATAGGAACAGAAATTTTCATAAAAGCCTGCAAAGAGAGGGGCTTATCCTTCCTTAAAATATGGATTGATTTTTACAAGAGATTTGGAATGATAGGTGATTTTGAAAATCCTTACATGACCTTATCTAATTCATATATAGAGGCCTCTTGGTACTTTTTCAAGAAAGCTTGGGAAAAAAATCTTTTGTATAAAGGCAAGGCCACAGTTGCGTGGTGTCCAAGATGCGAAACACCACTCTCTGGTTATGAGTCAACTGATGAGTACAAAGATGTAGAAGATGACTCAATTTATGTCAAATTCCCCTTAGTTGACAGAAAAGATGAATATATTATTATATGGACAACAACTCCATGGACTATTCCAGCAAATGTTGCTATTGCAGTAAACTCAAGGTATGATTATGTCAGGGTAAAAGCAGGAAATGAAGTATGGATAGTTGCAAAGGAGCTTTTGGACAAATTAATGACCTTATTTGAAGTTGATGATTATGAGGTCATTGAAACTTTGAAAGGAGAGGCCCTATTAGGCCTTAAATATAGGCATATACTTGATGACGATGTACCAATACACAAACAGTTCAAAGAATCAAATGCGCATACTGTTATTCTTACAAATTATGTAACATTAGAGGATGGTACCGGTTGTGTTCACACAGCTCCAGGACACGGTCCTGATGACTACAGCGCCGGGGTAGAATTTAAGCTTCCAATATTTTCTCCTGTAAACGAAACAGGAAACTTCACAGAAGAAGCTGGAAAGTATAAGGGCATCTATATCAAAGATGCTAATGATTTAATTATTGATGATATCGAAGACAAAGGATTCCTTGTCTTTAGAGATTCAATCTTTCACAGATACGCTCACTGCTGGAGATGCAAATCTCCTTTGTTATACAGAGCTTCTGACCAGTGGTTTGTAAAGGTAGAGGCTATCAAAGACCAGATATTAAAGGAAAATAAAAAAGTAAAATGGGTACCCGATTGGGCAGGTGAAAAGAGATTTCACAACTGGATTGAAGGTGCAAGGGATTGGTGTATCTCAAGACAGAGATTCTGGGGCATCCCTTTGCCCATATGGGAATGCGCATGTGGAAACATTACTGTTGTTTCTTCTATTGATGAGATAAAATCTTTAGGGGGAAAGGTTCCAGAGGACCTTCATAAACCCTATATCGATGAAGTTGCTCTAAACTGCCCTAAATGCTCTGAAAAGATGAAACGTGTTCCTGATATAGCAGATGTCTGGTTCGATTCAGGAGCTTCAACATGGAGTTCTCTAGGATACCCGCAAAATAGTGAAAAATTCAATGAACTTTTCCCAATGGATTTCATAACTGAGGGGCTTGACCAGACCAGAGGTTGGTTTTACACATTAATGCTTGAAAGCTTCATAGTTTTTGACAGAGCCCCATACAATCAAGTTTTGATGAATGATTTCGTCTTGGACCAGTTTGGGCAGAAGATGTCAAAGTCTCTTGGAAATGTAGTCGATCCAAAGGACGTCATAGCAAAATATGGTGCAGATGTCACAAGATTCTACTTACTCTGGGAGATTGCACCTTGGGATAAACTAAAGTTCAACTGGGAGAACGTTGAAAGCATCTACAGAACTTTTAACATATTATGGAACGCCTACAAATTTGTTACCCTTTACATGTCTCTTGATAACTTTGATGTCAATACACCCCTAAAAGATGTAAAAAAATACCTAAAAGACGAGGATAGGTGGATACTCTCCAGAATAAATACTCTTACAAAAGAAGTTGAAGAAAACTTTGATACACTAGATTTACATTTTATACCTAGAAAAATAAAGGAATTCATCTTAGAAGATCTTTCAAGATGGTATATCCGTCTTGTAAGGGAAAGGATGTGGCTCGAGGGTGACGACAAGGAAAAGATAAGTGCTTACGTTACTTCATTTTATGTATTCAAGAGATTATCAAAACTATTAGCGCCTATATCTCCTTTTATTTCTGAAGCTATATACAAAAACTTTGTCGGAGAACCCTCAATCCATCTTTCTGACTGGGATAAATATGATCCTTCATTGATTGATTCCGAGTTGGAATCAAACATGTCCATACTTAGAAACATAATTGAGGGCACTCTTCACGCCAGACAAAAAGCTGGCATCAAATTAAGATGGCCGATTTCGAAGGCCATA
>DUKX01000026.1:0-2246 GCA_013329085.1 Methanofastidiosum sp.
ATTTAATTTTTTATTTTAATAAAAATCTTGAGGAGAACAATGCTAGGACGATACTCGAGGATTGCCATCTTATCAATATTTATATTGGTACTCATGGCACCATCAACTTGGGGCGCTACTAACAAAAATTTCCTCCTTATTATTTCTAGTGTAAACGGGGCTCCAATCGAAGATGCAGAAATCAGAATGTCGTTGCAATCTGATTCAAACTACCAAAGATCAGGAAATTCAAATTCAAGAGGGGAACTCCTTTTTGAGAATATCGCCGAAGGAACCTACTCTGTTACTATTGTAAAAAGTGGGTTTGTCACTATACTTGAAAATGTAGATATAACTCCAATTGACTCCAAAACATTTTATCTGAGACATTCAGGGTTCAAAATAATTTCCGGGCAAGTTTACAAGGATTCAAATGACAACAAGGTCTTTGAAACGGGGGAACTTGGAATAGCTAATGCGACTGTGAAAGCCACAAACGTAACTACAAACGAAACATTTTCTGTTAATACAGATGAAAATGGACAATTTAGGATTGAAATCCCCGATGCACAAAACTATAAAGTTATAGTTTCTTATTCCACGTCGGAGTATGAAGTACCGAATACTGTAACTCCTATAGATACTGTTGATTATTCAATAACTGTTCCTCTAATTATAAAAGGAGAAGTATATGGCAAGGTAACAACAGACGATGGTAATCCCTTGTTTGGCATACAAGTTTTTCTCAAAGGAACAAGTGTAACTTATACTTCTACTGATTTAGGGGGATTCTTTAGATTCTCAGTTAAACCAGGAACTTATTTTGTAGAAGTTGAGTTCATGGATTATGAGAAATATGCAACTGAACCTTTCAATCTTGTGCAAGAAGAACAAAAAGAAGTTACAGTTGTATTGTCAAAGCAAAAAGGCACACTTACTTATGAGATAAAAACAGAAGACAGTATGGCTTTGTCTGAAGTTGACGCCGAGATAATAAGGACAGGAAGCGGCGTATCCGTTGAAAAGCTTACTAAGGCTAATGGAACAATGCAGCTCCCTCCTGGAGTTTATACTCTAAAAGCTGATGCAAAAGGATATGAGTCCGCTGAAGTTAATTTTGAGATTACTAAAGCAGGAATTACAAAATCACTGACATTAAAACAAGCAAACGGTTCAATTAAAGTTTCACTAAAGGACATACAGGGCAATCCAATAAGTGGAGTTTCTGTTCTTGTAGACGGACAGCAAAAAGGTAGTTCTGATAATTCGGGTATTGTAGTAATATCAGATCTTCCTCCAAAAGAATATCAAGTTACAGCCTCTTCGACTCTTTACGGAAAAGTAACACAGGTAGTTAAAGTTGAAGGAGAAACTGAAAAAGAAATTAATTTAATCTTAGCATCAAATATCTTAATTCAAGCATTGCCTATTATAGTAATTGCCGCATTTTTCATTATCATAGCTTTGTTAAAGATGAATGTGAAACACATTGGTCTTCCGAAAAAGACATTTGAAAGGCCACCACCAGAAAGGTCACAATTGCAGGAAGTACCAACTCAAGCATATTCTCAAGAGGTTGGACAAAGGCAAGATTTAGTAGAATCAAAACCTGCGCCAATCAAAAAATCAAAGCTTAAGACAAAAAGACCACTTAAAGGACTTCCAAAAAAACCTTCAAAAGATAAAGGAAATCCATAAGCTTTTTTAGGTTAATACTTCTAATATTATTTATATGAAGAAAAAAATCGTTATCGTTGGAGCAGGGCCCGCGGGCCTCTTTTCTGCTTACAAGCTTTCTGAAACTAATAAATTCGATATAATTATCTTGGACAAGGGTAGAGATGTCGATAGCAGAAAATGTCCACTTGAGCGTACCGGCGAGTGCGATAACTGTAATCCCTGTAATGTGTTATATGGAGCTGGCGGTTCAGGTTGCCTTTCAGATGGAATACTTAACCTAAGGCCAGATATAGGTGGAGATCTAGAAGCCCTTACTGGAAAAGCTGACAAAGCCATAAGTTTGGTGAATGAAGTTGATTCAATCTTCTTAGAGCACGGGGCCCCAGAAAAACTTTTTATCGGCGAAACAGAAATGATTGAGGATTTACAAAGAAAAGCCGAAGCCTCAGGAATTAAGTTTATTCAGATTCCTCAAAGACATATAGGGAGCGACTACACTCCTGTAGTAATAAACTCCATCAAAAAATATCTCGAGAAAAAAGGGATAAAATTTATTGTACTTGCTGATGTCAACAAAATAGAAAAGG
>DUKX01000026.1:2263-13084 GCA_013329085.1 Methanofastidiosum sp.
TAGACCATCAACCAATTGATATTGGAGTCAGGGTCGAAGTATCCAAAGTTGTAATGAAACCTGTAATCGAGGTTAATAGAGATCCAAAGTTCCATATCTATTCTAAAACTTATGATGATTTTGTAAGAACTTTTTGTACAAATCACGAGGGATACGTGATGAAGGAGCAGTACGATGGATATGTTGGAGTAAATGGACATTCAATGAGAGATATTAAATCTCAGAACAGTAACTTCGCTTTTCTTTCAAGGGTAACACTGACTTCACCTGTTGAAGATACAACGTCATATGGTATATCCATTGCAAAGATTGCCACAGTTCTTGGAGGAGGAAAACCTCTCATACAGAGATTTGGAGATTTGAGGAGAGGTAGAAGGTCAACACCTGAAAGAATTAGAAGAAGCAACATAAAACCTACACTTCTTTCAGCAACACCTGGAGACATAGCCATGGCGTTACCTTATAGAATAGTCACAAATTTAATTGAATCACTTGAAAGGCTGGATAATGTACTCCCCGGCGTGGGAAGTGACTCAACACTTCTATACGCTCCAGAAATTAAATTCTANNGCTGGCGATGGAGTCGGGCTTTCAAGGGATATAGTAAATTCGGCAGCCACTGGGATTCTTGCAGCAGAAGGGATATTAAAGAAGGAGAGTAAATCTTGAAAGACATCCAGTATATATTCATGGATATCGATGGCGTCCTCTACAGAGGCAATCACACGATCAATGGGGCTAGGGAATTCATTGATTATTTAATTCAAGAAGAAATAAAATTTATTTGTGTCACTAACAATTCTGCCAAAACACCTGCTGACTATTCAAAAAGATTGAAAAGAATGGGAATAAATATTGGAGAGAATGAAATAATAAACTCCGGTGTTGCTACGGTAGAATTCCTAAAAGATACTTTTCTCAAAGAAAAGGATAATCTAAGTGCATACGTAGTTGGGGGCGAAGGCTTAGTATCACTCATTGAAAATTCTGGAATAAGACTAGAAGATAAAAATCCTGATATCGTAGTAGTTGGGTGGGATATCACTTTCACCTATGAAAAGATGAAGAAAGCATCACTTGCGATCCAGGATGGTGCAATATATATAGGTACAAACCCAGATTTAACTTACCCCTCTCATGAAGGTATACTACCTGGCTGTGGTGCGATTTTAGCATCAATAACGGCCGCCAGTGGCGTTGAGCCTATAATAATCGGAAAGCCAAAAACTTTAATCATGGAAATGGCAGCCAAAAGGATTTCAGCAATAAAAGAAAAAAGCTTGATGATTGGGGATAGGATTGACACAGATATTCTGGCTGGAAGAAACTTTGGAATTCAAACTGCAATTGTATTAAGTGGAGTTGCTGATAAATCAGAAGTATCAAAATCCCATATAAAGCCAGATTATGTCTTTGAAGATATGATGGATTTATACCTTAATTTAAAAAAATCTAGAAAGGTGCAAAAATGAAAGGCAATAAATTATTAGTTTTGTGTTTGGTTCTGATTCTTTTATTACCGCTATGTCTTAACACTTCCCTTGACAACTGGAATACAAGCATAAAAGTTGCAAATCTGCGCTTGGCAAATGGAATTGAATATTATAATATATCTTCAAACGCTTATTCAATTCAGGATATGGACAATGTCACAGTTTATGCAGATAAAGCCATACTGGAGTTTTCAACGGCTATAACAGCGCTTGAAAATGCAATGGGCGAAGCTCAGAACTCAAAGAAGGACTGGTTAATACTATATACAAATTTCTACCTAAAAAAAGTTCAAGCCCTAAAAAATGCAGCAGTTGAGATTAAAATCTTGAAAGAGTACTATCTAAATGGGCAAGAAGACGGGATTATCCAATCAATGAATAATATACAACAGTATGAAGATGAGTTCAAGATGTATGACCTCAAGATGGAGGACATAAGAAGAGATCACGTATCAGAGTTCCAGTAACTATTCTCTTTTCTTTTCAACTATTTTTTCAGGATAGGTAAAACAAGAGCCTCCAAGATGATTAATGAACTTTACCTTTTCAACATCAATGCAATCATTATAGTACTCCTTTTCAATTTCGCAATGGACTATCTCGCCAATAAAGAGATAGTGGTCACCGCACAAGAAGGAGTCAATGACCTTACACTCAAGAAAAGCAAAGCACTCTTTAATCGAAGGGGAAACTACCTTTTTGCCTTTAACTTCTTTAAGTTTATACGCCTTAAATTTATCAACATTCCGCCCACTCTCAGAACCACACAATAAAACCTTGTCTAAAAGTTCAATTGAGGGGATATTGACTGTAAATTCTTTAGAATTTCCAATAAGAACGTGGGATAGTCTCTTTGTCGAGAGGGATATTGAGATAAGTGGTGGTGAATGTGAAACAGGGCTTGTCCACGCTGCAGTAACGATATTGGATTTACCTTGGTATTTTGATGTGATCAAAACAAGAGGTCCAGGATTCAATAGCCTTAGACCTTTTAGGTTTTCTATTTTGGCCTTCATTCTACCTTGTATCCTATTTTTTCTAAAAGATCTCTTCGTTCTTTCTTCTCATATTTATCTTCAATCTTTTCAGCAGAAGTTCCGTCAACAACTCCTATAACAGAAGTTCCCAGATTTGTTTTTGCTACAATTACTTGGAAAGGATTTTCGCTTGCACCATACACAGCGCAAACAGAAGGATGCCCTTTTATGTTGTTCAAGACATTAATGGGGAAAGCACCCCGCATCATTATTACAAATATATGCCCGGCCCCTATCTTCAAGGCGGCATTGGCGGCAAGCTCTTTTAGGTGATCATCGTTTCCTGCAACTCTTGTAAGCTTTGGTTTGGCTTCATTCATTGCAACACCAATTTTGATCCCTGAAACACAGGTCAGAAGAGTCTTTGCAAGATCATCTACAGTATATATAGAAAAGTTTCCCTGCCCAACTATAAACTCAACACCATCATCCTTCTTTATGTCAATAACATTCATTTCCATAATACCACGCCTTTTTCAAGTTTTTAAATATTAAAGATTTAGTCTATACATCTATTGAGGGCCTCGAAAGCAAGCACCATATCCTTCTCATCGACGACAAATATAGTATCCATAAAACAGCTCATAGTTTCAATAACGTTTATCCCGACAGAGGAAAGATTTGAGGATAAGTAGGACACAACTCCAGGTGTATCCCCAATGTCCTCAGGACTCTTAACAGATATTTCAACTAGATCTTTTGAAACTCTCAATACACTTTCTTTACCTATAAGATCTGTAACCTCCTCAAGATAGTCTTCAAGTAAGATTAAGGTTATACCTTGGGAGCCTTGGATAATGTTGATTAGATACCCTTCAGAAAGTGTCTTCTTTAGAACGGGCTCAAGTTTCAAGAAAACATGCCATCCGGGTTTTAATGTTACAGTCGCAACTTTTGTCTTTATGTTGATCCTGCTTTTCTTTAGAATTAGCTTTATTTTTTTCTCAAGAAACTTTTTTTCTTTCTGTAGTTCTTCAGCATATCTTCTTGACGCTATAAGTACAGCAACCATATTGTCTATTTTGTATTCGTCCATTATCATTCTTGAAAGAGCAGAATAGTTGATTATCCCGTACTTAAGACAGTCCATTATAGATGGGTGTGCACCTATATATTCCCTAACTATTTCCGCTATACTTTTTTTGTCTGGCACAATTATTATTTGTACGATACTATATTTAAATGTTCTGAATATACTAAGATTGACAACTTATGACAAAATACTTAAATCATGTGTATATTAACTATTTTAGATGTTTTTATGTCCATAAAAAACCCAAAGACTCTCAGGGAAAAGACAAGATATGTCAGTTTTAAAATAGAGGGAGGGAAAGACTTTAAAAGAGAGGACCTAGTTAAAGCTATCTGGAATTCAGCCATTGATTTTTTAGGAGAGTTTGGCGCTTCTGAAATTGGTCTTTGGGTTAAAGAATACGACGATAGTAATAAGTGTGGCATAATAGAAAGCAATATAAAATCATTACACAAAGCTATATTTATACTATCACTTACTAAATCTGTAGGTAAAGAAAAAGTTAATATACTGCCTCTTTGTGTATCAGGGACTATAAAGGGGTTAGAAAAAAATATCAAGTCTAATGTTAATAGTTTATGGAGGTAAATAAATGGCATTTGTTCCACCCGCATCTGGATATGACCGGGCAATCACCGTTTTTAGTCCAGATGGAAGTTTGTATCAGGTTCAATACGCTGGCGAGGCTGTAAGAAGGGGAGCCACCGCTATAGGTATTAAATGTAATGAAGGAGTCGTCCTTTGTGTCGACAAGAGAATCCCTTCAAGGCTTGTTGAACCGGAATCATTTGAGAAGATATTTCAAATAGACGATCATCTTGCTGCAGCGACATCAGGAATAATAGCAGACGCAAGGATACTAGTCGATAGAGCTAGAATTGAAGCACAGATTCATACATTAAGCTATGATGAAAAGATGTCTGTCATGATGTTGGCAAAGAAGATCGGAGACTTAAAGCAGATGCACACACAGTATGGCGGATTAAGGCCATTTGGTGCTTCTTTGATTCTTGCAGGTATCAATTCAGAAGGACCTCAGATATTTGTTACTGAGCCTTCAGGAGCTTATCTTGAATGGAAAGCAACGGCTATAGGCGCTGGAAGATCTGTTGCAATGGAGATATTCGAAAAAGAATATTCCCCAGAAATATCAATTGAAGATGCAATTATACTTGCTTTAAGAGCCCTTAAAAAATCAATCGAGGGAGATTTAAGCAAGAGCAATGTTGAAATGGCTGTAATAAGCATGGAAGATAAGAGATTTCAGAAAATGGATGAAGAGAAATTAAATCTCTATATAGAGAAAGTTAAAGCGATTAAGGAAGAGGAGGATAAGGAGTAGATTGTTTGATATCTCTAGATGATGCAGTTACTGCAAAATATAAGTACCAGGGTGAACATTTTGAGATCTTAGTTGATCCCAAAAAAGCCCAAGAATTTAAGGGAGGAAATGAAGTAGATGATTTCCTTGCCACAAATTTTATTTTTAAAGATGCCGACAAAGGAGATAAAGCGTCTCCTGACTCTCTTAAAAAGGCATTTGGTACAGATAGCGTTAATGAGATTTCAAAAATTATTCTTAAGAAAGGAGAAATACACCTTACTACCGATCAGAGAAGGGCAATGATGGAAAACAAGAGAGCCCAGATTATTTCTTATATTTCGAGACATGCTATAAATCCTCAGACAGGCCACCCACACCCACCACAAAGAATAGAAAATGCCTTAGAAGAAGCAAGGGTCCAAATAGATATGTACAAGAGAACTGAAGACCAGATTAAGCAGATAATTCATGTATTGGCACCAATAATACCTATTAAGATTGAAAACAGAAGAATTGGAGTCAAAGTGCCTGCGGAGCATGCACCTAAAACAATGGGATTTGCAAAAAATCTTGGTACCATTATTAAAGAGGAATGGGGAAGAGATGGCTCTTGGATGTTTGTAATTGAAATACCAGCTGGATTACAGGACGACCTTTTCAGTAAGTTGAACAGCGCTACAAAAGGAAACGTTGAGACAAAGATAATGGATAAATGATACGGAGAGATAACATTGGAATTTTTAGTTAAGGATAGATCGATTGTCACGCCAGGTATGGCTATTGCAAAAGGGCCTTTTAGGTATGAATATGGGGTTGATAAATTTGAGGATACAATAATATCCTCTGTTTTAGGAATAGTCTATATTGAAAATGACGGCGTTAAGGTAGTTCCACTTGAAGGCAAATATATGCCAAAAAGGGGCGATGATGTAATTGGGACAGTTGTAAGCATAAATCCTCTAAGTTGGGATTTGGATATTAATGCCCCTTACATGGCCAATCTTCATGTCCAGGATGCTTTGAGGTATGTCAAGGACACTTCAAATCTTGAGAGGATATTCAAAGTAGGCGATGTAATTTATGCAAATGTTAGAGATGTCGGAGAATCTTCAGACATTGTTTTACAGTCAAAGGAAAGACCTTACGGTAAAATGAAATGGGGGAGAGTTGTAAATATTCATGCTACAAGGGTCCCCAGAGTAATTGGTAAAAAAGGATCTATGATTAAGTTATTGAAACAAATGACCAAATGCGAGATTATGGTCGGACAGAATGGCAATATATGGATCAAGGGCGAGAGACAAATGGAAGATATTGTTGAGAGAGCCATTCTTAAAATCGATAGAGAAGCCCATATACCAGGGTTAACAGACAGAGTAAAAAAAATACTTGAAACTGAATTATCAAGATAATATTAGGTGTTATATATGGAGAAAGACATAAAGTTCTTTACTAATGGCAAAAGAATCGACGGAAGAGCCGTTGATGAATTGAGAAACATAAAGATAGAAGTTGGAGTTTTTAAAAGAGCAGATGGCTCATCTTATATTGAATGGGGCGGAAATAAGATTTATTGTGCCGTTTATGGCCCAAGAGAAGCTTACCCCAGATTTCTTCAAAAATCAGACAGGGCCATATTAAAGTGCAGATACAACATGGCCTCTTTCGCAGTTGAAGAGAGAAAAAGACCTGGCCCAAGCAGAAGGGGGGTAGAAATAGGTAAAGTAACGCAAGGCGCATTAGAACCTGCTTTGTTATTAGAAAATTTCCCAAAATGCATGGTTGAGGTTAATATTGAAGTTATCCAAGCAGATGCTGGAACAAGATGTGCAGGAATAACTGCTGCATCAGTAGCACTTGCTAATGCGGGGATACCTATGAAAGAATTGGTACCCGCATGCGCAGCTGGAAAAGTTGACGATAAGATTGTGTTGGATCTCTGTAAAGAAGAGGATAACTACGGTCAAGCAGATTTACCATTGGCACTTCTTCCAAGAAGAAACGAGTTCAGTCTTTTACAGATGGACGGAGACCTATCCGAAGAGCAGCTTGAAGAGGCTTTAGACCTCGGTAGGAAAGGATGTCTTGAAGTATATGAAATTCAAAAGGAAGCGCTAAAGAAAAAATATGTAACGGAGGATGTGGCAAATGAGTAGTGTTCTTTCAGATATTAAGAAAGAGTATATGATAAGCCTCTTGAAGAACGGTAAGCGTGAGGATGGAAGAGGCCTTAATGACATGAGAGATCTAAAGGTCGATCTTGGAATTGTAAACAAAGCCGAAGGTTCATGCTTCGTTCAAATTGGAGACACAAAAGTAATTGCTGGAGTAAAGTGTGAAACCGGAGCACCATTTCCTGACACCCCCAATCAAGGAGTTTTTACAACTAATGCAGAATTAATTCCAATGGCATCCCCTGACTTTGAGGCAGGCCCACCAAGGGAAGATGCAATAGAACTTGCAAGAATAGTTGACAGAGGCATCAGGGAATCAGGCGCCATTGACTTCCAAAAATTAGTCATTAAAGAAGGGGAACTTGTAAGGGTCTTGTTTGTTGATATCCATATAATGGATTATAACGGAAACCTATTTGACGCAGCTGGAATTGCAGCAATAGGCGCTCTTTACAATACTAAAATGGCAGTATTAGATGAAGAAGGAAAGAAAACAGAAGAACTAATGCCGTTACCAATGAAAAAAATCCCTGTACCCTGTACATATGCAAAAATAGCAGATTCAATCTTATATGATCCTTCAATGGAAGAGGAAAGTGTAATGGATTCAAGAATTACTGCTACAACTGAAGACAGTGGAAGAATATCCGCAATGCAGAAAGGGGACGTAGGAAGCTTTAAAAAAGAGGAGATTTTAGACATCGTCAGACGATCAAAGGTGAGGGGCGACGAAGTTAGGGCCCTTCTAAAAGAAAAATTCTCTGAAATGAGGTGATGTTCATGGCAGTTTCAAATAAGTCAAGCAGTGCAGGAAGATTTGGGCCAAGATACGGTAGAAAAATTAGAGTTAAAATTTCTAACATTGAAGCCCAGATGAAACAGAAACATAAATGTCCACAGTGTGGGAGAAAATCTGTAAAAAGAATAAACACTGCAATATGGCAATGCTCAAAGTGTGATACTACTTTTGCCGGAGGCACATATCTTCCAGATACGCCTGTGGGAAGAGTTTCACAGAAGGCATCTTTAAAGTAGGAAGTGAATAGTTGTATAAATGTATTGAATGTAAAAGAGTACTCACCCCTACAGAACTTGATGATATAAGGGGGATTAAATGCCCCTACTGTGGTAACAGAATATTCATCAAGATGAGGCCTGAATTGGCAAAGACAGTGCAAGCACGTTAATATGATGCTTATCTCAACTTCTAGGAGGCCATCAACTAGGACTAGGTCCTTTGTTAAAGAGCTACTAGGAGTTATACCTCTTTCTTTTCAAGTTACAAGGGGTAAAAAATCTATTGAAGAGTTAAAAGATATTGCTGTTCTTAAAGGCTGCAGAAGATTGATGATAGTTGAATCAAAGGATGGAAATCCTTCTGCACTTTCTTTTATGCACATTGACAAGAAAGACTGGAAATGGCTAGGTGTTATAGATATTACAGTATCCCTCCGAAGAGAGATGAAAATAAATCACAAGCTAGTGTCATTTGATGATGATTTACCTCTTTTAATAAAAGGTGAAAAGGATGACTCTTTTGACTTTGTCAAAGAGATGTTCTTCTGCAATGATTATGATGAGAATCTAGAAGGCTCTGTTCTTTTATGGAATGGCGGATTTATCAACTTCATAAGAGATGAAGTTTCTGACCTTCCAATCGGTCCCAAAATTAATGTATCAAAATGGAAGCGTTTAATCTGATGTCAGTAACTAAAAATAAATCTAGAGGGGTCCGAGCTGAATATGAAGTCAAGAAATTTCTTCTTGAGAATGGTTATTTTGTCTTCAGCAAAAGAGTAAGCCAGAGAGGGCCTGACATCATAGCAATAAAAGGTGAAAAGACAATAGTAATGGAGGTCAAAAACACCAAACTTTCAAGCATCAAAATCAAAAACTCACAGATTAAATCGCTTTTAGACACAGCCGCTGAAATATCCAAGAAGACCGTTCTTTCTCCAAAAACAATCCTTGGGGTAAAATTTTCTTCAAAAGAGGGTGGGTGGACCTTTATTTCAATTGAAAATCAGATTTATGAGGATAAAATTATAAAAAAACAACATGAAAATCTATTAGAATTAAGCAAAGGCTTAAAAAGTTTTATTTAGCAATTAGAGAAAAGAGAGGGTTAGATGCAAGGAGAATCAAATACATTTTATTCAAAAGGATCTAAAAGATTCAAACAAAAAATATATTCTAAAAAAACTAAAAAATTGAACATGGGAAGAGTTTCAGACTTTAAATGGGATTTAAATCAAGTATTAAACAAAATGCCTGAAGATAAAGCAGGTCTTATCCGTGGGCCATTATATGCCAAAGCTTCAAAGATAGGTTTTGACGAGGCTAAACAGTTCTTAAAGGACAAGGAAGATGAAGGGCTAATAGACAAGGATATTGCGTTAGATATTCTCCGAGTTCTTTCCAAATACTCAAAATTTAGATAATCTTTTCTCTGATACTTTAATATGCCAATTCTAGATGGATTTAACATTTTTAAAGTAATAAATTTATATTCTGGATTATCATTAGACTAGAATATACCGGGTATGGGTCTTACTGATAAAATGTCTTACAATCCAAAAAAAGATTACTATGAAATGATCGGGGGTATAACACCCTCATCTAACTTAAGGGAGATTAAGAAAGCTTACAGGAAAAAAGCCTTAGAGTACCACCCGGATAGGAATCCAGGAAAAGAAGACTCGGTAAAAAATAAGTTTCTCGAATTAAAAGAGATTTATGGAACACTCATTGACAAAGAGAAAAAAGCAGAGTATGATAAATATAGGGAGAAATTTTTATCCGCTAATAAACCTCTAAATTATGAAGGTCGTCCTAGATGGACCTATACAACAGATGTAGATGTTGACTCTTTAGGTCTTGACCCAATCCCGAGAACTTTTGTGAAGAGCAGACCTTACGTAGTATATGATTATGCAAAAAATTCAAAGCAAGGTTATATCAGGATCATTATCTACTCGGCCATGTTCATAATGGTTTTAGTCACCATATACATGCTGAGTCTTCTTAGCCAATAAGAGCCTTCTTTTCGATATACTTTTCGATCATCTTCGCATTCAACAAGGGAAGTTTCAAGCTTGTCAGTGTTTTTTCTGCGGCAACTCTCTTCAAGATTTCAGTTGCATTTGGATCCGGGGATATTCTTTGAAGGCCAGAAAGAAAATCAGGAGAGTTTAATTTAGAGAGGGTCGAAGCAATATCTTCTTCTTTAAATCTGCCCTTCTTTGGTATTATATCTTCTACAAGCCCGTCAAGAGATTCCATATCAAATTTATCTGACATGTAGTCATAGATTTTATTATTGAAAGATTCCCTCATGGACAGAAGAAGCATCGCTATATCAAAATCTTCTGTAAGCTCTTCAACTTCCATCCTCTTGACGCATTTCCAGCCACTATAGTTACCGAGAAAATGGACCATCTCCTTACCAGAAACGACTGTGCTCCCCTTATCTTCAATAGGTTTCTGCTCGAGATACTTATCAAGGACATCTGGTGTAAGCCTTTCAATCCCTAATCTTCCTAAGACCATTTCAGTAAGTATACCTTTTGTAATATCCTTTGCTTCCTTTATATTTGCAATTTCTGATAATTTTTTTGTTGTCGTGGGGGATTTTGCTTTGTAAAGAGCACCAGAAATAGTTTTTTCATCCTTTATTATTGTGTCAACTATGCCCTGAATAAACTTTAGATCAAATCCCTCTCCTAAATACTGAAGGATCTTTTCATTAAATGATTCTCTT
>DUKX01000159.1 GCA_013329085.1 Methanofastidiosum sp.
CCTGTTGGGCCTCTTGCATGAATCTTTCCGGTGCTTATACCTATCTCTGCACCTTTTCCATATCTAAAGCCGTCTGCAAATCTAGTTGAAGCATTTAGCATTACAGATGACGAATCAACAAAGTTTAAGAAATACTCACTCGCTTTTTTATCCTCTGTTATTATAGTATCTGTGTGATGGGAGCCATATTTATTAATATGGGCGACCGCATCTTCTAGTGATTTCACAACTTTGATTGATATTATTAGGTCATTATATTCAGTTGACCAGTCTTTCTCTTTTGCTTTTTTTACTTTTAACTCCTTTAGAATCTCATAGCTTTGAGGACAGCATCTCATCTCTACATTTGCTTCTTTGTACATCCTTCCAATTTTTGGGAGGAACTTCTTAGCTGATTTTTCATGTACTAGTAATGTTTCAATAGCATTGCATACTGCAGGGTACTGTACCTTCGCATCAAAACATACACCAAGAGCCTTTTTCTCATCGTAGTTCTTATCAACATAAGCGTGGCATATCCCATCTGCGTGACCAAGAACAGGGATTTTAGTATTTGACTGTACGAATCTTACAAAATCATTTGACCCTCTTGGGATTATGAGGTCGACATATTTATCAAGTTTCAACATCTCAGTTACATCTTCCCTTTTTTCAAGAAGCTGGAATGCATTATTTGGAATAGAATTATTTTTAATCGAGTCAGTCAAAACTTCATAAATTGCTCTATTTGTTTTTGCCGATTCTCTGCCACCCTTTAACAAGACGCCATTCCCACTTTTAAGTGCAAGAGAAATAATCTGTGGCACAACATCAGGTCTTGATTCAAATACCATCCCAATTATTCCAATTGGCACAACAACCTGATAAAGCTCTAATCCAGAGTCAAGTTCAATTGCGCTAAGAGTCTTTCCAACAGGATCTTCTAACTTCACTACATCTTTGATACCACTAATCATATCATCAATCTTTGAATCGGTGACTTCAAGCCTTTTTACTAGGGATTCTGTCAATTCTCCCTTTTGAAGAAGCTTTTTTGCTTCGGCCAGATCCAGATTATTGGCCTCTAGAATCTTTTTTCTGTTTTTGTCAAGCGCTTTTGCCATAAGAAGCAATGCTTCATTCTTATCACTTGTATTTGCATTGGAGAGCTTAATGAAAGCTTCCTTTGCCAAAATGGCCTTATCCTTAACACTTTCCATACGCTTCACCCAATTCTTTAGACCTTTCTGCAGCTTTTACAACAGCCTCTATTATACCCTTTTCTACGAGATACTCTTCAAGTTTTAATAGCCCCTTTTCCGTAGTGCCACCAGGTGTCTTTACCATATTAATGAGTTCATCAAAGCTTTTATCCGTTGAAGAGGCCATTAACACTGCACCATACAGCGTATCTAAAGCCAGTTTCCTTGAGACATCTTTAGAGAGCCCCGCTTTCATCCCCCCTTCAGTTAAAGCTTTTAGGAATAAGAAAACATAGGCTGGGCCAGAGCCCGATAGGCCAGTCACAGCATCCATTAGTTTTTCTTCAACATTTATGGCAGAACCCAAATTCTTGAAAATATCTACGAACAGTTTTTCATCTTCTTTAGTTACATATTTACCCAATGAATAGCAAGAAGGCGAATATCCAATTGAAAGAGAAATATTTGGCATTATACGAATAACTGCTACATTAGAAACAATATTTTCTACAAAGGCTATTGGGACGCCAGCAGCTACTGAAACAATAAGTTTTCCCTTTAAGTTTAAGTCTTTTATATTATCTAAAACAGGAGCAATTAAATTAGGCTTTACAGCAAGAATTATGACCCTAGAGGATGAAAAAACATCTCTATTATTTAATGATACTTCTATCCCATATTCATTTTTGATTGGATTTAATATGTTTTCTGATACATCGCTTAGAATGATATTTTCTCCTTTGAAGGCTTTTTTTTCAATTAATCCTTTAATAATACCACTGCCAATTTTTCCAGCTCCAACTATTCCTACTTCAAACATATTGATTTTTTAATTTTATCTGATTTTAAACTTTACCATTTACAGTGTTGAAAACTTTATAAACGGATTTTTTGAATATATGTTATGATTGAAGCTACTTTTTACTTAGAATCTCAGAGTAACTCTAAGGAGGCGCTTGAGATCTCGCTAAAGAAACTTTTAGAGGAGATAAAGGCTTTAAATAATGTAAAGATTACCCGAGAGTTGTTCCATGAGATTATAGATGATGAAGATGAGATGGGTAGGATATTCTACTCCTCCGTGCTTGAAGTTGACATAAAGACTGAGTTTAGAGAGTATATCACGCTTTGCATGAGGCTTGTACCCTCCACAATTGAGATATTAAGCGGCGATATAAAGATTAAATCAAAGGAGCTTTTGGAAATTTTTGGTGATGTTTCTTCTACAGTAAACAAACTATGCAAAAAATACAATCTGACACTCTATAGAGTTGGCGAAGAAGATGGAATAAAGCAGGAAGAGATTGGGCTTGAAGAGGAAGATATCGAAGAAGTAATTGAACACGGCGGAGCATTATTTAAATTTGTTGTCGAAGCAAGGGCTAAAAACGAGAAGTTTGCTATGGAAAAGACAAAAGAACTCGTTAATGGCACTGGCGCTCTTATAAACAAGATGATTGCAAAAAAGGTCGGTGAAGGCGAAGCTTGGGAGGGTGTAGTTGGAATGGAAGCACTCTTTTTTGATATCGAAACCCTATTTGATGCCGTGATAAAATTTTCTCCAGTAGCAATGAGTGTGATTGAGCCAGATGTAATTCACTTAAATATGGCCGAGTTGCAGAACATAGGAATTGACATAGCTGGGATAATACAACAGCTCACATTTGATGTCATTACCAAGGGCATGAACAGCGGGCTTGGTAGTTTTAGGGCCACTCAAGCCTAATTTTTATCTTTTTCTAAAACAAAAGATTTATAAATAATCCAATTCTATAGAGTACTGTACCCTTTTGAGAAATTAAATTAAAACCTTTAAAAGGTGAAAATATATGAAATTAAGAACAATTGGAGCAGTCCTCGCAGGGGCTGCAATGATTGGAGCAACTGTAGCAGGCGCAGCCGCTGCAGCACAAGCTCCAGCTAAATCATGGTTTATTGACCCAGCAACGGG
>DUKX01000208.1:0-17920 GCA_013329085.1 Methanofastidiosum sp.
ATTCCTGTCTATTGGATGGGTCATCCTCGTCATCTACACCTGGAGCTGTTCGTGGTAATATTCCCCATCGGTCTGCAATGAGTGGGTCAATGCGTACTGGAAATGCTTTTATTTTTTGAGGATAATATTCTACTACTCTAATCCTATAAGTTGCATTACAGTTGTCTAAAATATCATAATCAAAACTTTGTACCAATACTTTCTTTTTCTGGTTCATGTAGTAGAAGTCCACTGGTTCGCCAAGATGTTCTATTTTTTTGATAGCATCTAAATCAGCGTGTACATTGTTTACTCTAATATGTCCATCCCATCGGTATTCAGTATCTCCGCCACCAGTGGTTTGTTTAAGTGTTCCGTTGCGATTCACTACTGGAAAATCTACAATTACTTGAGAAGTGGTAACCGCTATGTTATCTTTAGCTCCATAAGTAAAGGTATATGTTCCTAATAATACTCTAAAAGCATCAATGGGTACACCAATAGCAATGTTGTCGTTTAATACTGGAGAATCATATTCAATATCAGGCTCTACTGGAAGGACAGGATATTCTATCTCTTTATCTTCTTCCCTTTTCAAACAAATAGATATAGGATATTTAAACATACCGTCAAAACCATCTTGCATAAATAGATTCAGTTGTGGTGAGTATTTCATAATCACAGTCTGGTAACCATCTTTTTTAGCTTTAATGGTATAGTTGCCTGCAAGTTCTGGAAGCATATATTCTAATGAACCACCATCAATAAGTTGTTCACCAGAAGCTCCGCCACAAGCTACTTCAGGGTCATTCGCAGATGTTTGTCCAATGAGATTGTCTGCAAAGTTTGTACCATCAGATACATCGTTTACATAAATTGAACAATCACCAGGGCTTGTTTTTATAATTAACGCATAGGAAGTAGGAGAGATTTGTCCTTCAACAATAACATTACTTCCTTGCGGTTCAACAAATGATTCTGAAAAAATATCTATCTCTGTCATTATCTCCCTCCTGCCATTTTGCCAAGTAAGTAAGTAGATAGTGCTGGGTCTATTATCATTCCTTTGCCACTAACCTTTTGTAATCCAGCGGTATTCATTTCTAAAGCTCTTTTGGCTTCCCTCAATGCAGTATAAACTTGCATTCTAACTTCTCTGTCTTTCTTGCCACCTTCAAAATCAGCAATAGACAATCGAGTGATAGGGTCTGCAAACTCTTCTTTATTTCGTTTGGCATAATATTCTTGTGTTGCATTAGATACAGATTTAACTGCGGTATAGATACCAGCTAAGATAGTGATACCTTGAAGCCCACCCATAAGCACACCACCAAGTTTTGTTCCAGGAAATGACATCGGAACTTGACCCCTATATTGTACATCTCTGTATGCGTCTGCCAAAGGAATGTTGTGCATAGAAGCCATGTTGCCTGCCATAGTGTATGCGTCCATTTGTTGTCTAACTCCAGCCATTTTACGCTGAAACCCCAACTGATTAAAGGCAAAAGCAGTGGCAAGTCCTGTTAAGCCAGTACCTGTTAGTCCAGTCATTATCTCACCCATNNAATCCTTTAAATATAGCATGGTTAGATACATTATATAAAAACCCAGTCATAGCATTCGACCATGTAGATGATAACTGCATGAGTTGATTATAACCATGTTTAGAAACTTCTATATTAGCACGATTAGTTTCCATCATAGAAGTCATATCACGATTAAGCTCTCTGGCGTTTTTAGTAGATTTCATAAGTATTTCTACTACTCCAGTGCCCATACCAGGAAATACTTGAGCTAATACATCTAATCTTTGTTTGTTGGTAAGTTTATTTAACGATGCGTCTATCTCTTCAAAGGCTTCTATAATGCCTTTGGTACGAATCGTTTTACCTAAATCTAATCCATACATTGCTTGCATTTCTTGTGATTTAGGAGAAGGTTTAATCATGGCTTGTAATGCTCCAGATAAACCAAAACCAGCAAAAGCACCTAACCCTTGATTAGATAATGCTCCTACTACTGATAGTGTTTCATTTAAGTTGTTTTGCAGTGAAGCCATTTGTGGAATAGCTCCTTGCATATAGAGAGTAAACCATCCCGAGAAGTCCACATTAGACTTCATGGAAGCTCCAGTGAGCATCATCATTTTTTGTTGCATAGACAATGAATCACCAAAGATAGTTTGCATACCAGATAACACAGGTACAAATTCATTCACTTGTTGATTGAACATCTTGGTATAGTCCATGATAAGGTTTTGATTGCTTATCATATCAGATTCGTAAGGTGAACGAGCCGCTGAACGATAGAATTGTCCCATCTCTGCCGCACCAACACCTAAGTTAGTATGGCTAAATGGAGTTCTTGCCATATCACGATTGCCAGAAAAAGCAATAGCTTCTGCTAAAGGTTTAGTGACCATCATAGCCTTAGTCATACCTTGAGCAAGACCAGAGAATAAAATAGATAATGCCTTCAGTTGTTGTTTGGATTGGTCAAATGCTTTGTTCATGGTAACAAATTTTTCAGTAGTCTTTTGTACATCCATTTGCATTCTTGCCCATTCGCCACGATTCATAACTGCTAATCTATCAGATTGAGACATGCCACCAATATCTTCCATTGAATAACCATAGCGACCTTTAAATGCATGACCTACTGCACTCTTAGTTACCTCATCTAATGCTTTGCTGGTAGAAATCCATCGGTTAAATACACCACCAGCGGTAACACCTTTAGGTAAATTGTTAAGCTCTGTGAAAAACTTCTGCACCTCTTTGGAAGCACTCTCTCGTTTATCTTTCAGTTTGTCGTCAGGGAACATGGCATTGATATATTGGTTAGCAGATTGCGATAATTTGTTCATATCGCCCATGCTTTGAGTCATAGTCTTTGGAGTTAATCGTCTAAATAGACTTGAAAAGATTTTAGATTGTTCATCCATGTCTTTTAAGGCTATCTTAGCATCGCTTGCTTGTGCTTTATACATATCTGCCATAAAAGGATATTTAGATTGCTTTAACGACTTGTAAACGCTATTAGAATAGCTTTCAGTTACTCTGGTCAGCTGTGAATATAATCCTACTTGACTGCGAAGGGCTGACGATACACCTGTTTCAGGGAAAGCCATAGCATGTTTAACAGCTTGTGCTGTAGACATAATATTTTTTAATCGTGGCGTAGCCTTATCTAATGCCTCAATTAGAATTGAGTATCTTAAAACTCCACCTGAACTCATTGGCATATTATCATCAACCCTTCTTGTTTATTTCTTTTTTCATATCTTCTAATTCTTTGTCAACAGTTTTAGCAACAAAGTTATGTATTGCGATTCTTGAGTGGGGACTCATTTTGAAGTAATCATTCAAGTTGATTCCCAGCTCTTTATGCAAAAACCTTGCCGCCAGAATGTGTTTCTCTAAATCCTCACCGAGTACGAAAAAATTCTTCTTGTAAGTACCCGAAGTAAGACAGCACATAATACAGAGGTGCGGCTTCTCCCTGTCCTAACTTTTCAATATATTTTAACTTGAGTTGAGGTGCTACCTGATATTCCTCAGCAGTAAAATCTATAATAGGTTCTTCTTTGTACTTGGGGTCGTTCTTATCTCGTTGAATAGTGAGGATGCAATCGGCTACCATTTCGGTACGAGTGTGATATGTTTTATCTTCCAGGTTAGGTTCGACCATTACAAATTCTCTTCCAGATACACCCAGCTTAGCTTTAATAGTTCTTCGATAAGTTCCATCAGTAATCACTGACATATCTGGTTTGTACTTCTCAAAGCTCTTGTTAAGTTGGTTTGCGTTCTCTTCTGCTTTAATGTCTTGAGCTATAGCATCGTATAATACTTCGACAAGACCTTGAGCTTCCAGTTGCTTTAGAATACCTTCTGGTAAAACTTCTTTTAAATTAATCATGTTAAATGCCCTCCATTTTTTTTATTTTTTTATTTTTTTTTAAATACTTTTCGCACCATCAAATATCTTCATATGACGTGCTTTAAAAGGAATAGATTCCGTTGAAAGGTCTGCCATAGGATAAGTGATAGTAAGCGAAGGAATAGTAACGCCTAAAATAACAATAGTAACTCTTTTTTGCTGTCCATCAGGGAAACAAGTTTCAGTAGTGATAGTATAAGTAGGTTCAATTTCACAATGAGTGTACATGGAATCTACAAAGTCTTTGAGAATATCTGCATTGATGTGTCCACGATTTAGCGTACCAGTTACTCTAACAATACCCTTAATGTCATATTCAGCTCCAGCACCAGCGGGTTTATACTGTGCAAACTCTTTTTCTGGAGTGAATGTCATATCCGTAAAATAACCGAAATAGGTAGGCTTCCCATCCATCGTAAGGAAAAACTTTACATGTTGCGAGGTATGGGCAGGAGCACCAGTTTCAGTGATTGGAGGCGGAATTTTAATAGCCATTATAAGACCTCCTCAGTAAGTCTTACCGAACCATCAGACATGCGTTTTACAGTAACAATAGCATATCGAGTTTCGGGATTCTTTAATACATAAAAATCAACAGGCAGTTCACCACGAGATACTGCTTCCTGTGTAATAGTAGAGGTATCTACACGGTAATCATCCAATACTCTACGGTCAAGGAAATACTCTCCTAAGCCAGTTAAAGTGGCTTCCACACGAGAACGTCTTTCTGAAACAGTACCAGTTAGACCTATCATATCTCTCATGGAAGAAGCAATAACACGTTCAATAGTATTATATGCACTTCTCACCATTAAAGATGATTGGTAGTAATCCCTAACGCCAGTTCTCATGTCATTGATAAACCAGCCTCTGGAGTCCCTACGAGCATAAGATAAGTGTACCTCAGACATAGCTTCACGTTCTGCGGTAGACCATACTTCAGCCCACCTAAAGTTGGATTTCTTGCCAATAGGTGAATCAGCATAAGCATACTTAGCGGCAATAGTAACAAAACCTATTTGTTCAAGCTCTTCTACTGCGGCTGAAACAGGGTTGTAGTAGTAAACATTACCCATGCAGGTAACTACATTCTTTAATGTAAACTCTTTTGCTTCAGTAACGCAAGCGGCATTTTCATCAAGCAGTTCATCTTCGATAGGAGTTTGAAAGAAAATGACTTGTGGAAATTCACCAGCAAGTAATTCAATACCAGCAATCAATGCAGCGTTAGACCGACAAGCAAACATGAAGTGAGTAACATCAGTGCTACCAAGAAGTTCCTGTGCGGCTAATAGTAAGTCAGCATCAGAAGGAGTAGCTCCATCAGCACCAGTAGTAAATTCAGCATCAGTAACAGTAACCGATGGTAAAGTTTCGGCAGTACCAGTTTTGGTGAAAGTCATATTGGCAACATTCCATTTTGTACCAACATAGTTCTCACTGTCTGGGTCATTGTTTACATTTCTTACTCGTATAAAATCCCCGTCCAGTTTAAATATAAGAGTAACAGTATCAGCAATATCTCCAGCAATGACTTGTAGAGTAGTATCATTTCCTTTTGCACCAGCAAACTCCCATTCAAAGTCCCAGGTAGTATCAGCACCAGCGGCAAGTGAATATCCAGCAGTAGCAGCTCCAGCACCTAAAACTCTTAAAGCAGCAATATTAAATCTACCCTCAGCTCTGGTAGCGTCAATCATAGCACCTAAATCTCCACCAGCCCCACCCATCAGGCGTGCTAAGTCAGCGGCATTGGATGATTCATAAACCACCTCGCCACCCCACAGAGCATCTCCAACCATACCAATAGTTTGAGTGCCAAGGTTGGTATCAATGGAGGGAAGACCCATGTCTTCAATAATGTAAACGTCAGGGACAACGGTGTTATACGCCTGTCCCACACTAAATAGATTCATTCGTTATTTCCTCCTTAGTAATCTTTGCGATTACCTTAGTTTCCTCTTTTTCTTTTATAGTTTCTTTTAAAGGTTCATTTTTAGTTTCTTTAATTGGTTCAGACACTCTTTCCAAAAATAATGCTTTCGACAAACCCGAAGGTGCTTTGGTAGGAGTTTTCGTGTTAAATTTATACTCCTGCCCTTCGACGTTAAGTATGATTGTGCCGATTTTACTCTTGAAATATGACATACCCCCAGTGTTCTTAACTTTTTTTATTTGAATCACTCCGTTCTTTTTTTCATTACAACAACTCATTCTTCATCCCCTTCTTCAGGCTCTTCCTCAGGTGCTTCAATGGTTTCGCCTTCGATATATTCTTCTGTATCCATACGATAAAGCGATTTAATGATAGTAGCCACAGGAGGAAGGTCTCCTACCCATTGGATGCGTTGTAGGATAGTAATTTGAAAGCCAACAGCGTTCTTAAACAGATTGACAGCTTCGCCTTCCAGCATACCTACTCCAGTAATATCAGTGATTTGTGCAGACATATTATCAATAAGAGTTCTGAGTTCACTGGCATCATCAATAGTCATCAAGCGAATGAAGTGTGCTATTTCTAAAGACTTTTGAACACCTCGATAAGCGTCAGAAGCAGAATCTCTCGATTCAACTATCACAGCATAGGTAACATACTCTTCAATAAAATTGCTTCCAAAGTTATGCAATTTAGGTTCACCAAAGGGCATACACATTAAAGCAAACTGAGGACGCACATCTTTCTGTTCAATCACCCTGCCATATTGATAGCCTATTTTATCGTTTAATACCTTAGGCATATCCTTTTGAATACATTCTAAGACATTGTCGCAAAATATAATGGGATTAAACTGTTCTATGCTATTCACGTGCCATCCTCACAAACTTGGTATCAACATTGCGTTCTGCCCACAGTTGACCAACTCTCTCATTGATTCTATCGACGGTAACTTTACGAATACGAATAAATGGTCTGCCAGGCATAAATCCACCACCAGTAATGCCTTGAGCTAAAACTCTTGCAGTAAATCTGCGTTTACCTTTAGGATTAGGCTTTCTTACTCGAGCAGTAGAAGACCTGCGACCAAAAAAGATAGCGTACGCATACTTTTCTATTTTTTCTCTCTTGCCACCCATGCGGTATGCTAATACCATCCTATTGCCATTGTCTAAGAATGCTAACTTTCCATTGGAAGCAGAATCACCTAAATGCCATTTTCTGGTAAGTATTTTATTTCCATAGCCCTGTTTCCTTTTCTTGCGTGCATATTCGGGATTGAGTGGAGCCCATTTAGAGTAGCCATCCAGTGCACCTTCTTTTTCAAAGGTTTGAAAGATGTCTTTATTGATTTCAGAATTGAGTTCTGATAGAGTAGACAAGGCATCTCTTTTACGAGTAATGTTAGCCATTGTTCGTAGTTGGAAATTGATTCCAACGCCATGTCCTATCCAAAAAGTTCCCATTTATTCCTCCACATACATGTACGAATCTTTGCCAGAATAGACAGCAATTCGTGATGTTCCTCTGCGTTGTTGAGTAATATTGTTTTTACCTTTAGCCAGCTTCTCTAAGTCTTTTTCTGCTTTATCGCAGATATATTGAGTTGAAGCAAGTTCATCTCTACTTTGTGCCAACATAGCTTTATTGGTTCTCATAAGATTACAACAAGCTAAGTCGAGGCACAGCCGACGAATCGAAGCAGGAACAGGATTAAATGGAGTAGTATAATAACCACTCAGACGCATATCAATGGTGTCCGAAGCGTCTATGATTGCTCTTTCAACGCTTATATAGTCATAAGACTCGCCAGTTAATCGTTCATTAATCAGTTCATCGACTGTGCAATACATTATAGTACCTCTCTAAGATTTTGGATAAGCTGTTCTTTTTTAATGGCTACATACTTAATGCCCTTTTCTTTAGCAAGTGCATTCAGCTCATCCCTCTTCATATGCTCAAGATTGTCGTGAGATACATCATAGATGGCTTCAGATTTCTCTGCTACCTCTGCTTGATTCTCTTGTTCCATTTTATCAAGCAATTCTACATGATTATCCTTGCGAACAATCTTTACTTTAGTTTCATCTATTTCTACCAGCCAGCCTTTGTTAAGAAATTCCTGTTTGATTCGCCCATCAATCATTGGGTATTTCTTGGAAGGTAACACCGTTTGAGCAGGAATAATCTTCCCGTTATATGGTGTTCGGCGTTTTAATAGATATTTCATTAATCACCTAAATCCTTGACATAAGCAACATGGAGAGATTCAAAATCATCGGGCATGGGCATAGATACTTCTCCATATTCTACAGTAATTTCTCGTTCATCAATCGAACCCCAGGTCTTGACATAGCTATCAGTACCATTGTTCTCATCGTTAGGCCCGACCCATCGAGTACCAAGTCTACGAGGAGCAAACACAACGGTATAGTCAGGAATGTATTTCTGAGGAGCAAAGGCATCAACATCAAGATATTCAGCCATTTCAGGGTCTGGATAGAAGTATTCATCATAAACATAAAACTGGATTCCGAGAGGGTTGGTAATCATATCATCTTTGTTGGTATAGTGTAACCAGTAAGCGGGCTGGTTAAGATTATCCACTTTTTCATTCAGGATTTCATTCTGCCAGATAGACTGGAAGGTTAAGCGGTTCATAATAGCAACCTCAGGAACACGTCCTCTACGGTCAACGACAGTAGTTTTAATGTTCTCGAAGTCTGACATAATATCAGCTTCCATGTTTACAGTGCCATCAACATTGAACCAGTCATGAGCATTGGTATGATAAGCAATACCAAGACTATCTTGATTGGTACGGTCAAAGTCAGTATAAGGGAAGTCAAGTTCATGTCCATTAGCAAAACGAAGAGTTCCAAGCGTGATGGCTCTACATGCTTCAAATTCATTCAGCGTCCAGATAGCTCTCATTACATTAGCGAGTTTTTCTGAAGATGAACCAAAGTAGCGTGCCCAGGCTTGTGCTCCAGCATTATCTTTGTTGACGGTAAGCCAATTCAAAGACTGTTTAGTGATAAGGTCGGTATTACCTTTGTGGGGTAAAGTAGCGACAATATCCTTAATAAATTCTGGAGTAATCAGCCTGCGAGAACCTTCATAACGGTTACGATAGTTACCAGTAATGTTAGTCTTGTGATGCTCTCTGCGTCTAACTACCAGCTCATTAGTGCTTTCTCTTGGGAACAAAATGTTGCCAAGGAATTTATTAGATTGAGCAATTTCACCCTCCATGATGGGCTTAACATTCTCAAATCCTTTTTGCGTTGCTTCTACTATTTGTTTAAAATTTTCAAATCCCATATTATATCCTCCTTACCACATCAGCCTAAGCAAAGGTACATCTTCTCTGAGCTTTTTAGCGATAAGGTCGCCTTCAGGATAAATGGTCGTAGAGTAAGCTCTTGAGTTAAGTACATTCGCATAGTGGGTAATATATCTTCGCATTACATTAGCATGTTGCAGATAAACGCAACTACCTTTTTGAGTAGTAGTTCCAACTGTTTCGGGGCCGCAGAAGAAGAGAGAAACACCCACAATAGTAGGGAAAGTTCCATTATCATCTTCCTCAGCAACATAAACCCAGCAATCAGTGTCGGTAGTAACAGTAATGTCATTCTCCACATTGATAGTGTTGTTGTCTTCATCAATGGAAAGAACAAGACCTAAATCTTCAGGGACATCTGAGAAGTCACGAGGAACCGCCCAAACATGCTGTCCTACAATAAATCTATTACATGCCAATTCATCAGCATCGGTAGTTCCACCATCATCAAAAGAGATAGTAAACTCATCACCATCAGCGGAAGCTCCACCATAGGGAATAGCACAGGTAAATGGATACAAATTCTTTTTAGTAACACTGTTTCCACCACGGTCTAATTCAGTTTCATCTTTCCAAAATAATAGCGTACCAGGTTCAACTACCCCAGGAACAATAGACAGCGGCCCAGCTTCATTAGCATTATGTTCAATACCATGTTCGTGAGCCAGAATGTATTTGGTTCTACCTTCGTAAGTAAATATACGAGGATAGCCAGGGAACATTCCAACAGCTAAACCAAAATCTTGCCCAGAATAAGGGATGTCCTCCCAGTTTGCCATAGTGTTAGTAGGCATTATTTATTCACCACCTTATTAATCGTGTTTTTAGCACCTGCTACAATTTCATCAGTGATTTCAGCTTTAGGGGTAGGGTCATACTGTTTAAAGTTTTCCGTACCAGTAATAGCTTTTGAGAAATCAACCTTTTGATTGAGAGCAATAAATTCACCGAAGTGTTCAAGCACTTCTTCTACAGTTTCAGACGTGAACATTTTAGCAACAATTTCAACCTGAGATTCAAGGATTTTACCTTCACTCTGGTTTGCTTTGATAAAGGAAACTGCTTTTACCTTTTTGTTCTCTTCCTCAATTTTACTAATTCGTTCTTGATAGTCTTTTACAAGTTGTTCAAGCTCGAATGCTTTTGCTTCGAAATCTACCGTTTTGACGATAGTTTCAGTGTCAACTTTTGACATCGTTCCTCCTAATTCTTCATTCTTGCAAGTCTCGAATATTTCGAGCTTTGCGTTGTTAATATTAGCTTTTGGTATAGCTTGTCTGCCAACACAAGCTACATGTTCGATTTCACCTGTTTCCATAGCGATACGAACGGAAACTCCTTGGAGCTTTCCTGATTTTACTTCTTCTTCTTTGGCTTTAAAGATAGGACACTTTTTGGCATAAAGCGTACCATCTCGATATTCAAACTCTCGAACATCGCCATACACATAGTCATACATCAAAGCAACAGTTTCATCAATGTGTCCCAAAATGAGATATGGGATACGGTCTGGAAACTGTCCATTGTTGTAGTCAGCAGATTGTTTTAAAAACTCTTCAGTAAAGTTAATCCGAGTTCCATCGCCAGACACAAATTCGCCCACAGTAATAAGTGGCAAATCAGTTATATACAGCCTTTCCTCATTGCTGGAAAAGGCAAGAGATTCATTGGCTTTTATGAAAAAGTCATGCTTCTTCATCTGGCTCGGATTCTTTGTCTGACTGTCCTGCTCCGTCATCTTTTTCCTCCTTTACACGACTCTCCTGCATTCCTTCTTTCACTACAGGATTTAGTCCAGTTCTATGTCTAAGAGCTATCTCGTCTCCCTCTTTGACAAATGGACTTTGTAACCAACTTAATGCGGCTTCTAATTCTTCTTTCCACTCCCTTCCTTCAGTTGTTTTAAAGTTAATCTCTCCACGTTCCACGATTCCAAAGTTAGCAAACAGTAGAGGCGCTAAAATGTAATTGTTTAAAATATCAGAAATCATGTCCTGGCACTTCAATACAGATTTAATAAAAGTCTTTAATTGTACAATACCTAAGGAATATGAACCACCAGCGGCAGAGAAAATAGATTCTGGTATGCCAAGACAGGTGAATATTTCTTTATCCATCTTATCAAAGAATACACTAAAGTCTGCACCATTCTTTTCTACTTCAATAAACTCAAGCTCTTTAGATGGTTTTCCGTCCATGCTGTTACGAGGAATAACCATACATGCTTCATATTTAAGGTCTTTTAATACTTCCAGTAGTTCATTCTTATCAGAATCGAATATATCTTCTTCTGTCCAAAGAATGGTAGTAGGAATAGCACATCTTCTTAAAAAGGCTAACCAAGCATTAGCGGCTTCTTCTTTGCGTCCATAGTGTCTGAATACATAGCTTAACAGTGAAACGCCATACGGTTCTCTGAACACATCTCCATGACGATAAATAATGAAGTCCTCAATAGGATATTGAGTTTCTTTGTCGTCTTTATCAAGAACTTTTAGCTTGGTTTCCCCTATTCCATTGCTTGGAATAAAAGAAGTGGGAGGGATAGTAATAACATCTCTGATGGTCAGCATTCCTTCAACTAATTCTTTAACCACATAGCTTGCTGATACGCCAGTCCATCGAGCAGTTAGAATAGAATATAATATTTTTTTTAAATTTATTTTTTTAAAAATTTCATTGTACACGAAGTCCCTTGCTTTTTGTTCAGTGTGAAAATAGCCATTAATGTTAGAGATGGCAATTTCAACAGGCAAGTCTACTGCTTGACGAATCTTACCGTCTTTGGCCATAATATCAAGAAAGCTATCTAAGTTGACTGGTTCATCTGGAAGCAGATATTTCTTGTTATCAACCCTTGCGATAGCGGCTTTTAACTTTTTAGGTACTAACTTATCTATAGAAGTTGGTTTTTTGCTGTTGCCTTTGGTAGACAAGTTTATCCTCCTTTGAGATGGTTACAATATCAAAACGTGAACGCTTGTTGGACATCATACATTCGATAGCCATACCAAAAGCCATAAGCACGTCATCTTTGTTATTGGTAGCGGACATGTTATACTTCATAAATTGTTCTTTGAGTTGAACATCATTAATGTAGCGATTCGTTGCGATAAAGTCATCTATTTTATTAAACATAAGTTCTTTAGAAGTTCCTGTGGTCATCCATTCAGAAACACGAGAACCACGAATAAACTCAGCACGTTGTGCGGCTTTGAGTCTTTCTAATGCTCCCATACCATAACCACCATTTTGCTCTACGAATACACTGGCACGATAATATTTCATTATTTCAATAGCAATGTGGCAGAAGTAGGAATAGGAAACATTGTCTGCGAACACACAACAAACCTTAGCTTCATCATCTAAAACCACAATAGCCATTTGGTCTGAGCCATCTTTACCTAACGAAGTATCTACTCCCATGTAGTAGCGTCTTTCGGGGTCTACGGTATGATAAATGCGTTCTTTAAATTGTCCATACATGGGTTCAACGGTTATCATTTTTTTAAAGTTGTTCATCGTAAAGGGATTGTCATTTGTTTCCAGCCAGCAAGATTCATCATCAATAGGATATTCTGCACAAAACTCTGCATATTTCTTTTGGGAATAGTTTGGAAATCCATCTAACTGTGTTCTTCTCCAGAAAAGTTGTTCATCAGTTAGGTTGTGAGTTTTGATAAGTTCTTTTTCTTCTGGGGTATAAATTAATCTTTCTGGAGGACGCATAGAGAACTCAGGATGGTCAGTCCATTTGCGGAAGATGTGTTTGAATACATTCCATGATTGGATGGATGCACTTCTCGCAGAAAAATAAGTTTCTTGAAATAAGTTGCCCATACCATTAGGAGTAGACTCCATGAGATTCCATCCACCAGGTACAATACCTTTAGAATAAGAAGCAAAAGCATCAAAGTCCCTCATCCAGAAGGAAGTTTCGGTTGAAAGTACAGCTAAGTTTTTTGTACCACGAGTTGCTATCCTTGTGCCACCAGACTTAGCGTATATAGTTGCACCAGAGTGAGAAAAAGCTAAAACTTCTTTGGTTGAGCCACGTTTATCAATGGGCATTCCATATTTTTCAGGCATGGATTCGACTATCTGTTTAATGGTATTCAAGTGGTAGACAGCATTATCCATGTTATAAGACATGACAGTGATGTTAGCATTTTTGATTTTATCAGCAAAGTAAAGCAGTAAAGTTTGCATGAGCAAAGTTCCGCCAACCTGTCTTGGTTTTAATAAGACAGACCAGTTGTTAAGCTCATCCAATATTCCTAATTGCGTTCCATTTAACTTCAATGGTTTAGGGTCACCAAAGCCTTTTTCAATAATGTGAACTCGATTAACCCATTTAGGATAATCCAGCTTCACTGCTTTCGGCAACTGCTCTACCGTTAAAAACAAATAAGCCTCCAATATTAGGGGCAGGGAGGAGGGCGCAACCCTGCCATTTACAACCATTACCCTCCTTTTTAAGACAACGTCTGACATCTACTTTAAAAAGTAGAATGCGCTTCCACTATACTAAACGATTTAGACAGCCGTTTTTATAATTTTATAAAAATATTTTTATATAAACTCTTGACAAATATGAAAAAACAGTTATACTTATGTTAATTTGTATTTAATAGGAGGTATTTATGTTAAAAGTGATTTATGCGGTATCCAGTCCAACGAAACAAGGATACGCAAGACTCATGTGCGAGATTGAAGATGAAGAAGGGAGGAATTATAAGAACGTAGCATGGTTTAACAAAAAGGAAGCTCAAGAAGTGATTGGCAAACAAGTAGATGGAATACTGGAAGAATCAGAATGGAATGGAAAAATTCAGTACAAGCTGGTAGTGAATAAAGAGGGGGAACGACAAGTGAATGATGCTCCCGCCAAACCGTCTAAAGCAAGCTTAAAGCTTCAGGTGTTGAATGCAGTAGGTGCTAATCTGCCAAGTTTAATGGCTCATTTAGATGAACAAGACCCATTTAAAGCATTGGAACAGATTATGGAGTGGGTGGTTAAATGACAGAATCTTTTGCACAAACTATTAGCCACTGGGCATTATTCGTTGGTATTGTTTTTTTTACTTGGCATGTGATTCGAGCACTTGTTAGATGGTATGAGTATCTTGTGGTTGCTACAGAATGTGTTAGATGCATAGCCCAAAGTTTAGCATCACTTGTTTTTGACATTGGAAAAATAGAAGAAAACATTGCTGTGTCATCGAGAACTCTTGTAAAAATACATAACGAAATTCCATACACAAGAAACAGACTTGAAAATATTACAGATGAACTTCATGCCATGAATAATCCAATCCAGAAGGAGGCAAGCAAATGACAGACGAACAAAAGAAAGAATGGCACGCAAAATACATTGAGTTTTGCAAAGCAACAGGAGCACAGTTAGTATTTTCCCCTAAGATTATTCCTGTAAGTCAAGACGGTACAGTATTCAAAGCAGACGTCCACATTGAAATAGCTGAGTACAAGGAGGAATAAATGGAGATAGTTATTAATATAAAAGATGTATATGGTGCACAAGTGAGCATAAGAGAAGAACAAATTTGCTCGCTCAAAATAGATTGTCCAAAACATCAGCCATCTTCAGCATTGTTGAGCTATGATAATAGTAGCGGAGCTTTAGCCACACTGGAAATTAGTATGCAAGACGCAAGTAAGTTAGCCAAGTTTTTTCAATAAAGAAAGGGGGAAATAAATGACCATTGAAGAGTTTATTGATAAATCCAACAAGCTAAAAGATGCAGTTAAAAAACATTCTGAAGAAGGTAACCTTGCTTTGATAGGGCAAGACATGATTCAAAACACTGAACTGTTAGAAGAGATTTCCAGTTATAGAGCTTCTCTTTTAATTGAGTTGAACGACATAAAAGAAGCCAAACGGGAAGAGGTAGACCAGATTGCTAAACAGCTTGCGGAAGTTAAAGGTAGATATGCGCAGATTATTACCGAAAAGAATAACGCTCTGATTACGATTACTTCAGAATTTAAATCACTCAAGTCGTTGCAGAATCTATTAAAATTACAAGGTTCAAACATCAAGTATGGCGGATAGTCTTGTAACACGCAGGCAACTATATGAGATGGGGCTTTCTATTCCTCAAGTGGATAAAGTCTTAGACCAATTAAGACCATTGCATTTAAAGGATAGAAGAAGTGAGCCTAAGTTTGTGTTTGCTGATTTTCAGGAGATATGGTGTACCATGCACAAAGGGGTATGGATAACTACCACTCCTACAAGACCAGTAAGAAAATTCATTAGAGCAAATACTATTAAAGAGTTTGTTTCAATGAAGCATGGTTGCCTAATGTATGATGTGTTTCATATTATTAAGTTTTACTCTGAACACCGTAAGGGTCGACAGAGATATGGAAACATATCATATCGCAAGATAAGAACTTTAGTTTATTGGATGTGGGTGTGTCGATACTTTAAATATAATACCAAAAGACCACGATATGAATATATATTAGAGGTCGGCGCACCCTTCAACAAGTTAATTCAACAAGCCATAGATAAGCTGGTAGAGAATAAAATGATTTACTGGGAACGAACCACTGACTTTGATAATGGAGCTAAATACTACAAAACAAATCCAGAATATGAATATAATTTTAAAAAAACTACTTTACGAATTATTAATTCTTTTAGAGGTAAAAATAACTACCAGGAATATCTACACTTGTGGTTTGCGTTAGGATTGCTTGCTAAGAGTCAATATGCTCGTACCGCTAAGGCTTATTTAAAGCAAGCAGACTATGATGTGATTTATCGAATGTTTTTGAATCGTAGCAGAGCAAAGGAGTTTTATGAATTAATACATGAAAGAATAGAGGTTTTAAATGCACCCAGATTTACTGATTAAAGATTTTTTGAATCTTCTGACACCTGAGGAGCAAACCATTTGTTCTTTATGTCATGAGGGATTCACGCCAGTAGAGATTGCAGACAAGACAGGATATTGTGCAAGTAGAATTTATCAAATCATTGAAAACATTAGAAAGAGGTGGTCGGAATATGAGCTTCGAGGCTGATTTAGCAAAATCATATATTGAAAGTATAGCCAGAAAGAATGATGAGAATACAGACATTATTTATCAACTCAATGAAAACATTAAAGCATTAGACCTTAGGTTACAAAAAATAGAAGAGTATGTAAGCAAGAAAACCACTACCATAGGATTTAATGTAGAAAGGACGGATTGTGAAGAACTACTTGAATGTGGTGAAACTTATTGCACAGGCAAATAGGTTTTTCAATAACTTGGATGAAATATCTTTGCATTACAATGTTAAGGCGTTGTCATTTATTGTTTGGAGTGATGCGTATGACCAAGCTATTACATGTAAAGATGTGGAGCTGTATCTGAACATGCCTTGTGGTAATTGCCCATCTAAGATTATTGAAAGATTGGCTTTGGTTAAGCTTGTGATATTGACCCCAGACCAGGAGGTGAAACCAAATTGGACTTTTATCAACGATATAGACTCCTGATTTTGAGTATTCTGCAACCAGCAAAAAGCAATGCTGAGGATTTGTGCCATGATACTTTTTTAAGTTTTATAGAAAATTATCCTGAGGTGAAAGATGATATTGAAATTAAAAAAATTTTATGTACAATAGCAAGAAATAAATTAAAAGATTATTACAAGGAGGCAAAGAATGTCCGTACTTATTTGGCGAAACAACACGATTGAGGTTCTAACTTCAGAAGAGTTGGAAGGTTTAGTGGATGCAAAGATGAAAAACTACCCTGCTAATAAACACGACGAGCAGATTAAGAAGAAAGTTATTGAGAATGTGGTAGCTCATTTTGATAGCTATGAAGACCACTATCCTTTGGTAGTTGAGGTAGAGAATGAGATTAGAGGTTTTATTGAGAAGTTAAAAGGTTCACCTATTCCGCACGAAATTAAGGCTTAGGGTACAACCATACCAGAGACATGTAAATCGTTTACCACAAGCTCTGGAAAGTGGCAAATAACTTAAAAGGAGGGCAACTATGTTAATCTATGCAGTAATAAATTTTTATGGAATTGCTGAAAATGGCTTTCAGGAAAACACCGATGCTTATGATTGGATAATAGCGAGCTTCATTAATGCTAACATGCAGAGAAGCTCCTATCCAAAACTAACTATTGATGATAAAACCTATCTTTGCTTCAGTTATAATGAGATGGTACAGGAAGTGCCATTTTTAGGAAAGCACTCCAAAGACTACTTTAGAAAAAAACTAAATGATATGATTAATGTTGGAATGCTTGAAAAAGCAGAAAGAAGTGGTTTTCCAAACGCATATAGACTAAGCGACAGGGCAAACAATGCTATGCAACATTCAAAAGACACCCCTTGTGTTTTACCACTACCCCCCTTGGAACGAAGTACACCCCATACTTCAAATGAAGGGGGGTCTAAGTATATAGATAATAATATTAATATATATAAAGAAAAAGAAATTAATAAAGAAAAAGAAAGCTCAGAAATTACCCCTTTGTTGATTGAAAAGAATTTAGAATTAACCCCCCCCACTATTGCGCCGACCCCCCCCTTAGGTGATTTCGAGGTTTTCTGGAAAGCTTATCCTAATAAAAAAGGTAAAGGTGGAGCAAAGATTAAATGGGATGCTCTAAAAAAAGCAAAGAAACTTCCCAGCATACAAGTTATTTTAAAAGCTATTCAAGCACAAAAGGAATGGCG
>DUKX01000208.1:18060-22560 GCA_013329085.1 Methanofastidiosum sp.
TTACAAGTTGATAGAGAAGAACAACAAAAGATATTCTCCCAACTTACTCCAAACCATTTTAGTGAACCCATGTATGCAGAATACTTTAAGCTAATGAGCAAGATGTTTCAAGAAGGCAAAGCAGTAGATATTGTTGGTGTCCCCGATGAAGCAAGAAAATATGACTGGTTTCACATGGAAGATGTTATTGAATTAGTATCAGGAGTAGGCTCTTGTTCTAATTGGGGATTTTATGCCAACGAACTTGAACGAAAACATCTTTCAAGAGAGATGCAGAGAATAGCATTTGACTTTGCACAAGAAGCACAACAATCCAGACCAGAAGATGCCTTAGCTTTTATTCGCAAGTCATTAGAAAATCTCAACATGCAAGATGAGATGACCAGTCTACAAGAAGCCATTCAGGAAGATATAAACCAACCACCAGCAGAGAGAGTGCTATTCTCAGATATTGCGATGTTAGATAGCACCGTTACTATTGCATATCAACATTTAAGTTTAATTGCCGCAAGACCATCCGTTGGTAAAACTACCTTAATGTGTAATTTGGCTATGAGAGCACCAGAAGATAAAAAGGTAATGTTATTTTCAATGGAGCAACCACGACATGAGATTATTGATATTATGACCGCATGTAAAGTAAAAGAACCTATTGCTGAAGTGGCATCCCGCCGAAAACAATATTGGAATAAAATAAAAAATAATAATATTTTTATTAATGACCGCATCAAGAAAATTGAAAAACTTGAACTTGAAATCATTAACGGCAGACCAGATTTAGTATTAATCGACAACTTACAATGCTTTGATTTAACAAGAGAAAAAGCTAAAAAAGCTGAAGTACTACAGGACTATTGCTATCGTTTAAAATCTATCGCAAAAGACTACAAATGTGCTGTCATATTATTATGTCAACTTAATAGAAATTATGAACTAACTGAAAGAGAACCTGTTATGTCTGATATACGAGATAGTGGTGGAGCAGAAATGGCGGCAGATGTTATTCTTGCTCTTTATGAAGTCGGCAATCACGATAAACAAACTTGGATGAAGGTTATGAAAAACCGCACAGGTTCAAAGGATATTTCTTTTCAATTACAATATTATAAATCTTGTGGACACATCTCTTGACATGTTAGAAAAATATGGTAGAATGAATATAAATAAATTATTGGAGGTGAAGTGATGGATGAAATAAGCTTTGCGACTATTTTTGGTACATGTGCAGGTGTCTTGTTTTTGATTAGTCTTGAGCATATTGCCAGCAAGAAAGACCGAACAAGACAAGACAAAATGATGGAAAAATATACTTCCCAGATATTTGCCAGCCCTCAAATGACCATGACTGACATTGACAAACCAATGATAATCGAGGTGGAAAAATGAGCTGGATAGTCAAGTTTGAAAAAGAAGTCGAGACTTGTGATGATTGTCCTCTATACCTAACATCGAATGCCCCTGCTCAGTATTGTCAAGTTGATGGACAAAAGGCTGTGTCTAAATATATGATTACCAGGATGTGGTTATTCCCTTGCGAAATCAGACCATGCCCGTTGAAAGTAGAGGAGGAATAGATGATGTTTTACCTTATAGACAATGCTATTGTTCCAGCAGATAAAGTTAGGCTTAAATTTACTATTAGACACAATGGTCGCTACTACCTTGTGCTGGAATATCTTACATCTAAGCATCCATACGATATAGAAATTGAGCTTGACAACGAAGAACAGCTTAACGACCTTAAAAGTAGCATCAGTTGTTGTCTTGCTGAAGAAAAAAAGTTTATTGACATGGACTGGATTATAAAATACATCAAAGAAGAAGCAAAAGAGGGTGCATCATGAGAATACATCCAGGGGAAACTCTAAAAGAAATGATGGAAGATAGAGAGTATAGCATATATGATATAGCTCATCGAATACAAAATTATAGACTAAACAGCTTCAATCATAATCGTTGGTTTCCTAATGCTCAAATTGACACAACGGAGATATTAAATGAAGTAAAGATGGTTTTATCTGGTGGCGATATTGACCTAATAACTGCCATTGGGTTCGGAGCAGCTTTTGGCACTGGGCATGAGTTCTGGCTCAATCTTCAAAACAATTATGATGAAGAACTTGACAATAATAAAAATGAATAATATAGAATTGATTAATACAAACCTAAGAAGATATACATTTGAATCTCCAAAGATAAAAACGTGGGTTGAGGAAAATTCAAGCGGTAAGTGTCTGAATTTATTTGCAGGGAAAACTAAACTAAATATAGACGAAGTAAGGGTTGATGTCGATAAAGAGTGTTTAGCAGACTATCATATGGATGTTTTAGCATTTATTAAGCAATGCTCTGATAAATTTGACACAATTATCTTAGACCCACCATACGCCATAAGAAAAGCTATGGAAATGTACAAAGGCAACTATTCAAGCAAGTTTAAGCAAATTGCAGATGAAATACCAAAACTATGTAAACCCAAAACAAAGATTATTTCTTTTGGCTATCACTCCACTTTTTTGGGTAGAGTTAGAGGGTACAATTTGCACAAATTGTGTGTCTTTGCTCATGGCGGCTCTCAGCACTGTACTATAGCAATTATAGAGGTTCAAGAAAATTATGATGAGGAGGTGAACAATGAGTAAGGAACTGGACGATATAAAAGACTTTGATAAGTGGACAATAGAATGTAAAGGAATTGGTGGTGGGCGTTTAATATTTACTCCTATAATAGCTAAATGGCTATATGAGATAAAAGCCAATTATGTTGTTCCTGGGATTAAAGAAATATATGAGACTTATTTGCAACAAAAAGCTAAACATGATGAGATATTGTTGCAAGAACACAACAAACATGTAAACGGAATGTTTGAGGAGGATGAAGTAGATAGTGAAGGTAAAGTGCAAACATGTGAAACTTGCAAGCAGTTAGGTGGTCGAAATGCACACACAGGTGCTAAAAAAGGTAGTTGTTGCTTTCTTTTGGAAACCTATTGCAAAAAATGGGGACGCACTGTTCGCAAATCAACTAAAGCATGTGAATGTTGGGAGGTGGCGGAATGAAAATTAGAAAAAAGCCATATGGAAATACAGATTTGCCTGGGATATATGTAATAGATGAAAATGGAGATGGCATAGGATTTATTTCCAATGAAGATTGGATAAAAGAGGAGAGTGCAGTTCCTTGTGAACGAAATGGTGGTGTATGCCCTTTTATAGAGAAAGAGGTGAAGGAATGAAAAAAGATAAACCTATTAATCCAGAGCAATGTAAGGATTGTGAATTATTTAAACAAGACCTTTGTACTGGGTATCATCCATGTGGAGAAATAATGACTAATGAAGATTGTGAAGAAATGAAGGAGTTAAATGTTTAAGTTTAATTTAAAAATAAAAAATAAAAATAAACTTTCGCCACGCACCATCGAAAGAATCTTTGGAAAAATCCTAAGAACCCTTGACAATGAGGAATATTTTGATATAATAAAAGATGATGATGATAATGTAATAGGTTCATGGGAACAAATAGAAGATAAAAAAGTAGTAGATATGGACATATAAATCAAGGAGGTTTTATGAGTAAGAAAGCCAAACGAGATTCAGTGTTAAGAAAAAAAGTGGTAACGGTAAAGTATTTTAAAAAAATCCAACAACAAGAAAAGGAGCAATATGAAAGACCTGGCAAAAGAGTATCTCAATAAGAAAGACTGGCGAGTTAAAGAAAACGCATCATTCAGCTTCTCACTGCAAGGTATGAACTCCTACATTGCAAGTGAAGTAAGTAAGAAACACTGGTTAAGCTATTTCCCACAAGAAGTAGTAGACGCAAACGAAAACGGTTTTATATATATTCACGATTTAGGAATATTCGGTTCATACTGTGGTGGATGGAATTTAGAAGATTTATTGCAAAATGGTTTCAGAGGTGCAAAAGATAAAATTCATTCTTGCCCACCAAAACATCTTTCCACTGCATTAGGGCAAATGAATAATCTATTCTTTACACTATCAGGTGAATTAGCAGGTGCTCAAGCATTCAGCAATGTTGATACCTTGTTAGCCCCTTATGTTTGGAAAGATAGTTTGAGCTATGACGAGGTGTTGCAGGCAATGCAAGAGTTTATTTTTGCGTTAAATATTCCAACCAGAATAGGTTTCCAAGCCCCTTTTTCGAACCTGACCTTTGACTTGACCGTTCCAGAAAAATATAAAAATAAAAAAATAAATATTGCAGGCGAGGAGTTCTCTCATACTTATGGATTAATGCAACCTTATATGGATATGATAAATAAGGCTTTTTGCGAGGTAATGACTAAAGGTGATGCCAATGGAGCAATATTTACCTTTCCAATTCCAACTTATAACATTACTAAAGAGTTTGAATGGGATAAAGTACCTCCAGAGATATGGCAAATGACCGCAAAGTATGGCACGCCCTATTTCGCCAACTATGTAAATTCAGAAATGAGTGCTGACGACAGTTTGAGCATGTGTTGCTTAGCTG
>DUKX01000099.1 GCA_013329085.1 Methanofastidiosum sp.
GCGCCTCCTTCGGCCCCGGCATGTCCTCCGCCGTGCGGGGGTATAAATAAAAACCATGGATACCATATATTTTCGAAGTCTTTAGTATAAAAAACCCCTGTAATCGTAGCTATTTCTTCAGATGAAAATGGGTCAAACGTGTTTTGTCAAGATGGAAGTAATTGAACAAATGTGTGATGCCCTATTGAAGCTAAAGTATGATCCAGAGCTTAGAAAAGAATTTAAAGAAAACAGGATAAAGTTCTTCAAAGAGGAAATGGATTTAGAGAAAATGTAAGGAAATATGAGAAAATATTTGAAGGGATTTTGGAGAAAACAGTATGAAAATACTTCATGTCATTCCCTATTTTACTCCAAAGCGAGGCGGAGATGTAAATGTTTGTTATAATCTTTCAAAACAAATAGTTAAAGGTGGTCATGACGTTACCATTATCACCACTGATTTTGAATTCGATGAAAAGTATACAAAAGATCTCGAGGAAACAGGAATTAAAGTTGTTCCTTTCCATTGCGTTGCTAATATTAAGCTGTTTTTGATTTCTCCATCTATGAAAAAATGGTTAAAAAAAGAAATTAAAACTTTTGATATTATTCACATGCATGATTTTCGTTCCTACCAAAATGTAATTGTTTATCATTACGCAAAAAAATATATAATTCCCTATGTTTTACAACCCCACGGTTCTACCCCCCGAGTAATCGAAAAGAAAAAGCTTAAATGGCTTTTTGATGTTGCTTTTGGATACAAGATTTTAAAGGATGCAACTGGAGTGATTGCGGTTTCAAAAGAAGAGGCAGAATATGACAGGCAGATGGGAGCCGATGATAAGAAAATATCTGTTATTTACAATGGGATGGACATTGAATCTTTTAAAAGTTTACCAGAACGGGAAAAATTTAAAGAAAAGTATGATATCCAAGGAAAAATGATATTGTACTTGGGTCGGATTCATAAATCAAAGGGTATTGATATTATTATTAATGCTTATACCAAACTAATAAAAGAAATGGGTGATATTGCTTTAGTTATTGCTGGTTCTGATGATGGATACAAAAAAGAACTTGAAAGGTTAGCAGAAAAGTTGAATCTGGGTAATAAAGTTAAGTTTACTGGGTTTGTCGATGAAAACGATAAAATGGCGGCTTATGTAGATGCGGATTTATTTGTGCATACCGTAAGATACATGGGGGGTGTTGGCTTAACGCCTTTGGAAGCTATTTTATGTAATACCCCTGTAATTGTAACTGAAGAGTGCGGAGAGGTTATTAAAGAAGCAAACTGCGGGTATTTGGTAAAATATGGAGATGTAGAAGGATTAAAAGAGAAGATAAAAGTTATTCTTGAAAAACCGGAAGAGGTAAAAGAGCTGGTAGAGAAAGGGAAAAAGTATATCATAGAGAATTTGACATGGAATAAAGCCACTGAGAAAATTTTGAGAAAGTATTTGGAGACCTTAGAATAATTAGAGGGAATATGAAAGTTTGCATTATAGGAGATTTTTCTGAAAACTTAGATGAGGGGTTAAAGAATATTGCTTATCACATAGCCGATAATCTCTCTAAGAATATTGAAATTCAATTAATAAATGTTAAGAATATAATTACTTTAGCAACCTTGCGAAAGATAAAAATTTTTCATCCTGATATAATCCATTATGTTCCAGGACCAACAAATAAAAGCATCATCTTATTAAAATTCATAAAAGCATGTTTAAAATATGAGACAAAGATAGTTTTATCTGCTCCTCATCCTATGTTTAGCGACGTAATTTTAAAGTTACTAAATTTCAAACCGGATTATATATTTGCCTCTTCTGAGAATCTAAAAAGAAGGATGGATATTTTGGGTATACCAACGCATCTTTTGCCTAACGGGGTTAATATAGAGAAATTTATACCCGTTTCATCTAATTTTGATAAAATGAAAATAAGGGAAAAGTATGGTATTGAAAAAAATAGCTTTGTAGTACTCCATGTTGGACATATAATAAGTAACAGGAATTTAGGTATTTTCACTAAATTAGTAAAAGATAACCAACCTGTTGTCGTAGCCAGCAAGTATATTAAAACAGATTACAAATTGCTTGAAAATCTTCGTAATGCAGGGTGTATAATTTTTCAGGGATACTTCCCTAACATTGAAGAATTTTATCAATTATCAGATTGTTATTTATTTCCTGTAAGGTATGGTAAAAGCATTTTATGTCCTTTATCTGTTCTAGAAGCAATGTCCTGCAACTTACCTGTAATAACCACAGATTTTGATGGCATAAAAATATTCTTTAAAGAAGGAGAGGGATTAATATTTGCTAAAAAATACGAAGAATTTTTAGATGCGGTTGAGAAAATTAAAAGTGGGGAAATATTTGTGTCAACGAGAAGAAAAATCGAACAATATTCCTGGCAAAATACAACTAGAGAAATTATAAAAATTTATAAAACGTTACTGAATTAAAGGTATGGAAGAAATATGAAGAGAAAAAAAGGATTACTAATTTGCTTTACCGGAATAGATGGTTCAGGGAAAACAACATTAGCAAAGAGACTAACTGAATCTTTGATAGAAAAAGACACGCATGTGGTTTACGTGTACGGAAGACTTAAATTGTTCCTTACGAAACCGCTAACGTTTATTGGGAATAAAATGTTTCTCAAAAATTACAGTATAACCGAAAACTATGTTGAATACTCAGGAAAAAAGAAAATCCTGTTTAGCAAGCACAAATTTATACTAAAAACTTATTTATATGTCTTACTGTTCGACTATTTGCTGCAGTTAATGATAAAAATTAGAATTCCCCTATTATTAGGGAAGGTTGTTATTTGCGATAGATACATTTATGACACTATCATAACAGATATAGCAGTAGATATGAATTTTTCAAAAGAAGAAATCATTTCTTTGCTTGACAAATGTTTTTTATTAATTCCTAATCCGGACATGACATTTTTAGTTGATGTTTGTGAGAAAGTTGCCTATTCAAGGAAAAACGATGTGCCGGACGAAAGGTACTTAAAGGATCGAAGATCAATTTATTTACAGGTTGCAAGACATTATAAATTTAATATGACAATACTAAATGGAAATAAAAAGCCGGGAGAAATATTCGTTGAATGTGTGGGGAGGCTAAAGAATGACCTTAGCTTATAAATTAGTATCCTTCTTAGGTTCGCCCTTTGTTAATGGCAACACACGAGATAAAATTAATTTTTCTGCTGAAGAGAAATTGAATTTATACAAAATAGCTTATAATAATAAAGTAGGTTTATTCTTTTTACAGCGATTGAAAGATATCGGTGATCTCTCACCATTGGATGACAAATATGCTTTAGATATGGAACGATACGATGAAACGCTCAGAACCGCAACAAACCTTTCTTCAATAATAAGTGAATTTACAAATGAGTTTGCATTATTTAAGTTTTTAAAACCATATCCTCATACTCCAAGTGACGTTGATGTTTTGTTCTTTTTATCGAAAAATAATTACGTGAAAACTGTTGATTACCTGTTAAACAACGGATATTTCAAAATTGATGAATGCCCCAGTCAGGCAGTTGTATACGACCTTCGAGGTGGTTATGAACAGATGGATACTCGTACAGTAGGTGGCAAAAAGGGTGGAAAATATTACATAGATTTATATAAGGAAGTAAGTGCAAGCCATTTTATTTATATGGATAAAGAAAAATTACAGCCATACATCACCTCGGTCAATATTAATGGTAAAAGAATCCAAACATTATTACCTGAAGCAGATTTGGTGGTAGTTTTAACTCATTCAATAGTACCCGAACAATTGTTTACATTGGGAGATTATTATTCAGCTCTTTATTATATTAGACAAATGGATACTTATCAGCTTGATAAATTGATACAAATATTCTCAGAAAATAAGGTGACAAAGGTTGCCAATGCATCACTTACTATTATTAGTTTCATCCATAAAAAAATACATGGCTTTGTTCCAGATAAAATCAATTATTTATTGGAGACGATATGTTCTGATTCAATGTATGCTAATAAATTTATGTCGGATGATTTTGATCTTCCTTATAGATATAATAATTTAACATTAATCAGCGTTATATTTGAACGGATGATGAGTAAAAATGGCTTAAAAAGTATTTTTATTCAAGGGGTACATATGTTAAATCCGAGGCTTGCCAAATGGGTAATTTACAATATCATCTGGAGAAGAAAGAGGGAGACATATTAGTGAAGAGGATGTCGAATTTTGTTAGAGAGAAAGTTAAGGAGCACTTTATCAGTTTCAAGTCATTTGGATGGGGCATGAATGTGATCATGTCATTTTTAACGCCTGATAAGATAAGGGATTTTTTGAAGAGGGCTGGTGACGTGGAGATGGTTTTGAATATAGAGAACAGGTTGATCGTATCAAGAAAGTGGAAGTACATCCTTCTAATGTCGGATATTGGGCGGTTGGTGGTGATCGGGAGGGTGAGAAGAAGTGAATGAAGATGTAAAAGCAGAAAAAAAGAGAGATTTAAGAATTTGTGTCATTTCATTTCCAATGCCTTCTGCGTTGGTCGTTAATGTTTTTTTATATAGTCTGGTCGAGATACTGGAGCCAATATGCAAGATGGTATATGTAGTGACCAGCAAGTTACCTAAAGATAGAACTTTTAATAAGAAAATTAGAATACAAGACGTAAAAACAGCCATGCATTCTAGAGACATCATTCGTCCAATGTGGTGGTCAACCGTGCTGCAATTTTTTATAATTATACTTATCCAACTGAAAATGTGTTGGACTTTAACTAAAATATCAAAAGAGATTGACATTGTAATCTTTTATATAGGGGGGGCTAATTTTTTTCCTCCTGTGTTAATGGCAAAAGCCCTGAGAAAAAAAGTTATAGTATTAGCACCGGGGCGGGGATCGTTAAGCTATCGGAAACCCCGTAATGAAAGATTGCTTAGTATAGGCAGTGCTTTTGCTGCCATCATCAGTATATTGGAAAGAGCTAATTTTTATCTTGCAGATCAAGTTGCCGTAGAATCAGAAAGTTCCATCGGGTTTTTAGGGCTAAACAAATACCGAAAAAAGATTTCCATTATGAGTGAACCCCATATAAATTTTGATCTTTTCAATGTGAGGAAAGATTTTAACAATAGAAGGAATTTTATCGGATATATCGGTCGGCTCTCTCAAGGGAAAGGTGTAATGAACTTTACTAAAGCGATACCTTTGATATTAAAAGAGAGGAATGACTTAGAATTTTTAATAGGGGGTAATGGCCCCTTATTTGACGAAATAAAGCACGAATTGAAAACTAATGGATCCTACGATAAAGTTGAATTTACAGGGTGGATTTCCCATGATGAACTGCCAGATTATCTAAATGAATTGAAATTGATTGTACTACCCACATATTCGGAGGGAGGTATTCCAGCAATAATTCAAGAGGCTATGGCCTGCGGCACAATAATTCTGGTAACGCCAGTTGCAGGCGTAATTGAGAAAATAAAAGATGGTGAAAATGGATTTATTCTTATGGATAATTCACCGGAGGGCATCGCAAAAAAAGTTATCCAAATCTTAGATCATCCAGAACTCAATAAAGTCATGAACAATGCTCGTAACTTGGTAGAAAATGAATACTCTTATGAAAGTACAGTTAAGCGATATAGATCTATGCTATACAGAGTGCTGAGATGAGTAAAGTAAAAAATGGAAAACATTTATACTGAGTTGATAG
>DUKX01000091.1 GCA_013329085.1 Methanofastidiosum sp.
GTTTTTTTCACTCTTGCTGGATTTGATAATAACACCACATATATTGTCCTTTCTAAAAAGACGCAGAAAGGAAACTATGGAACTAAGAACACTCTTGGGAAAATTACTCAAGGGAGACATGTCATATCTCTGATAGAAGAGGAAGATCAGATAATCTCAATTGACCCAGTTGAAGTTTTCACCGTTGAGAAAGACTTTGAGACCACAACTGACCCCTCATATAAGCCAAAGAAAGATGAAAGAATATTTACCCATATCAAAATTAAACTTCAGGACAATACCCCTATGGCGATGGAGCACATATTTTCACTTACTAAAGATGGCCAAATAACTGTTGGTGATGTAAATGAATCCTATGTGGCTTCACAGAGTTTGATAGGTTTTGATGTACAAAATGAAAATTCCAATCTAAGAAAAAAGAACTCTGTTTCAGTCAGAACTGAAGGCAAGGACACAGGTGCAGTCTACATATACAAAAAGGAAAGGATTACAACACCAAATCACTCTGTTGCCGGCATGATTGTTTCAGGATCAGAGCTAATTGAGATGTTAAAAAAAGGAGATAAAATTGCAGTTAAGACCTTACCTCTTAGCCTATCCCTCCTTGGGCTTACCCAGAAAGAAGCCGAAGGAAAGCTTAGGGCAGAGGGCATAAATCAGGAAAGGACCGGCGATACATCTGATGAGGCTCTTATAGTAGAGCAGGAGCCTCCATACACCGCTGAAGTCATAAAAAACAAATCAGCAAAAACTTTAGGCATCGATAGAAATAATATCATTGAAATTGAGCTATACGAGGATATAGCCCCAAACACCGTAAAATACTTCAGGAAGATCACAGGTCTTATTAACAAACCAATTGGGAAGCTCGATATTCAGTTTGCACATCCCACTGTCTCTCTTGTCGCGTTTGAAGGGGGCAGCGTTGAGGCTGGCGGACTGACACCTGAAAATACGCCTATTGATGCGTCAAAGAGGGGGGATGTTGGTGTCACAAACATGTCAAGACAGCACAAGGGGCTCATAGGGGTCAGATTGAAAGAGGATAAGGCATACGGCCCGACCGGCGAAGAGTTTGACGGCACAAATCTCGTTGGCAAAATTGACCTTGACAAGGTAAAAATTGATTTCAATAATGAAAAATCAATTTATATAAAGGAAATCAAGAAATGACGTTTCTTGCCGATATAATATTCCACTAATACCGAAATATTTATAAATATTTTATTTTCCATCTATTATATCGTATCGATTATATCTCTTTTATCTGTAGTAAGTCGTCTTTGTTAGAGGAGGAAGTAAATGAAGCCTAATAAATCTGTAGGTATTATAGGCTATGGTGCTTATGTCCCAAAATACAGGATACAGAACACGGAAATTGCAAGAGTATGGGGAAATGACCCAAATCTTGTACCAATTAGAGAAAAATCAGTGCCAGGCGCCGATGAGGATTCTGTCACAATAGCCATTGAAATAGCCAGAAACGCCCTATTAAGGGCCGGTATAGATCCAAAAGACTTGAGAGCAGTTTGGGTTGGTACAGAATCCAAACCTTATGCTGTAAAACCGACTTCTACTATAGTAGCAGAAGCTATTGCAGCCACACCATTTGTTAATGCTGCAGACTGGGAGTTTGCATGTAAAGCGGGGAGTGAAACAATTCAGGCATGCATAGCATATGTGGGCTCCGGCATGGCAAAATATGCTCTTGGCATAGGTGTCGATACAGCTCAAGGGGCGCCAAGTGATGCCCTTGAATATACTGCCGCCGCAGGTGGAGCTGGATATATTATAGGAAGTGCTAAAGAAAGCTTAGCTGTTATTGAAGGTTCACTATCTTATGTTACTGATACCCCCGACTTTTGGAGGAGGCAGCATGAGCATTATCCAAAACATGGGAATAGGTTTACAGGAGAGCCTTCATACTTCAAGCATGTTGTCAGCAGCTCAAAGGCGCTTATGGAGGAGCTTGGGACAAAACCTGACGATTATAATTATGTCATATTTCACCAGCCAAACAGAAAATTTCCACTGGAAGCCGCAAAGATGCTTGGATTCCTAAAGGAAAAAGTCATTGATGGTCTAGTTTCACCTTATATTGGTAATACATACGCTGGCTCTGCTCTCTTGGGGCTTGCCGCAGTTCTTGACAAGGCGAAAGCTGGAGATAAGATCTTCTGCACATCTTACGGATCTGGGGCAGGGAGCGACTCATTTTCACTTGAAGTAACGGACAAACTTGCTGATAGGAAGGTAAAGGCTCCTTCAGTCAAATCCTATATCGAAAGAAGGGAAGAGATCGACTATGCACGTTATGCAAGGTATAGAAAGAAGATAAGGATGTGAACAAATGGACGATAATGTTGCCGTAATTGGAGTTGGACTTGGAAAGGTTGGAGAGCACTGGGAAAAATCATTGAGGGACCTTGCAATAGAGTCTATATGGATGGCTTTTGAGGACAGCGGTATAGACAAAGTTGATGCACTTTATGTTGGAAACATGTCATCTGGGCCGTTTGTAGAACAGGAGCACATCGGTGCATTGATAGCTGATTTTGCCGGGCTTGGTCCAATACCTGCCGTTAAAGTTGAGGCTGCGTGTGGGTCAGGGGGCGCCGCTTTTATTGAAGGGTATATGGGTGTAAAGTCAGGGATGTATGATTATGTTCTTGTTACAGGTGTAGAAAAGATGACAGACGTCCTTCCATCAAAAACTACCTCAATTCTTGCAAATGCATCAGACAGGGATTATGAGGCATTTCACGGAGTTTCTTTTGTAGCTCTAAATGCTCTTGTTATGAGGCGTTACATGCACGAGTTTAAAGTAAAAAGGGAAGACCTTTCAATATTCCCCGTCATATCTCATAAGAATGCACCTTTCAGCAAACACGCCATGTACAGAAAGGAAATTTCTCTTGAAGCCGTAATGAATTCCCCAATAATAGCCGATCCACTCTCTCTTATGGATTGCGCCCCAATTTGTGATGGCGCAGCATCTGTAATTCTCTGCTCTGAGAAAAAGGCCAGAGAGTTTACCGATACACCAATTATAGTATCTGGCGTTGGCCTTGCAACTGACACTTTAGGCGTGCACGATAGAAAGCACATGACCACTCTTTCTGCAGCAGTTGAAGCCAGCAAGAAGGCCTACAAGATGGCAGGTGTTACTCCAAAGGATATTAATATCGCTGAAATCCACGACGCATTTTCAATCATGAGCGCCCTCTCTATAGAAGACATGGGATTTGCAAAGAAAGGCCAGGGTACAAAGATGGCTTTAGAAGGCCAGCATTATATTGGGGGAGATCTCCCGATAAATCTTTACGGCGGTCTTAAGGCAAGGGGCCATCCTGTTGGTGCAACGGGCGTGTACCAGATAGGGGAGCTTGTTTATAGCCTTAGAGGAGATGGCCGAGTTGACGCTGAAAGAGGATTGGCTGAGAATATAGGTGGCAGTGGGGCAACAGTATCTGTATGCGTTCTTGAGAGGGGTGATTAGGATGGATGTACCAAGGCACTGGAGAGAACAAGTTAGGAGATACAGGCTTGTAGGTTCAAAGTGTAAGGATTGCGAAAAACTATCATTTCCGTATAGAACAGTTTGCCCTAAATGCAGGAGTAGAAATTATGAGGATTACCAGCTTATCGGAAGAGGTAAGATAATATCTTTCACAAATATCAACAGCCCCCCAAAGGAGCACAAATATAATCTCCCATTTGCAGTAGCTCTGATAGAGCTTATGGAAGGGCCTGTAATAACTGCCCAGATAACTGATGCCAGGGCAGAAGAGCTTGAGATTGGCATGGAAGTCGAAATGGTCACAAGGAAGATAATGGAATACAATGACGATGGCATAATATGTTATGGCTATAAGTTCAGGCCAATAGTCGAATACGCCCATCCATGAGAGGATCAGATGGAAAAAGAAGAGATTTTGAACAAGGTAATTAATGGCGAGATAAAGATATACCAGATTGAAAATTATACAAAAACTCCCGCAGAAGCTGTTGAAATAAGGAGAGAGGCAATCCAGAAAATAAAAAATGTAACTCTAGATTACATCGGCAGATACTCTCTTAATCCAGACAATCTTTTTGGCAAGAACATCGAAAACATGATCGGTGCTGTTCAGGTGCCGATGGGAGTCATAGGGCCTTTAAAAGTCAACGGTAATTACGCAAAAGGTGAGTTTTATGTTCCCATGGCAACATCAGAAGGGGCGCTTCTAGCAAGCACGAACAGAGGAGCTTCTGTCATTACTTCATCTGGTGGGGCGGTGACCACAATATTTAGAAATGGCATGACAAGAGCGCCAGTCCTTAAGTTAAACTCTTCCAGAGATTTTTACAAAATAACTGAGTTCATTCATAAGAACTTTGATAAGATTAAAAAGGAAGCTGAAAAAGAATCACAATTCAGAAAGCTTGAGAAGATAGTTCCTTACCTCGTAGGAAGGAATCTATTTTTAAGATTTGTATATGATACAGGGGATTCTATGGGGATGAACGGCGTTACAATTGGAACAGATGCTGCATTGAAACTGATTGAAGATACCTTCCCCGAGGCAAAATGCGTTTCACTCTCAGGAAACCTTTGCACTGATAAAAAATCTTCGGCGATAAATCTAATCGAGGGGAGAGGCAAAAGCATTACCGCTGAAGTCGTGATACCTAATAAGATAATCCAGACTAAACTCAAGACAGACGCAAATACTTTAATTGATGTGAACTATAGAAAGAATCTACTTGGCTCTGCTCAAGCTGGATCCTATGGGTTCAATGCTCATTTTGCAAATATTGTCGCTGCAATTTTTCTTGCTACCGGCCAAGACATTGCCCAGGTAGTTGAAGGGAGTCAGGGATTTACAACAGTTGAAGAGAATAAAAACGGGGTATATTTTGCAGTTACACTCCCTTCTCTTGAAGTTGCAACTGTTGGTGGCGGAACTAAGATCGAGACACAAAAAGAAGCACTCGATTTGCTTGGTATTTCAGGGGGCGGGAAGAATAGTGGTGACAACTCCAAGGCATTTTCCGAGATATGTGCCGCAACAGTTTTAGCTGGCGAGATATCCCTTATAGGAGCGCTTTCAGCAAGGCATCTTGCAAAGGCACATATAGAATATGGGCGATAAATGCATTGTTTATTGGACAAATGTCCTATTATTTTTCTTTCTTAAGTTGAAATAATCATTTAATGATAAACTTTATAAAAGATTTGAATTTCTTTTCTTCATTATTACGGTGATTCTTTTGATTCATGTCAACACAAACTATTGTAAGGGGTGTCTTTTGTGTATGGAATACTGTCCAAAAAAAGTTTATGTAAAGTCTGAAAAACTAAGCAAGAAAGGAGTATTCCCCCCGGAAGTAAAGTATCCTGAAAATTGTATCAAATGCCACTTATGTGAATTGATGTGTCCTGACTTTGCAATTACTGTGGAGGATAAAGATGACAAATGACGTTATTAGGCTTCTAGGTAAAAAGAATCTTTTCATACAGGGCGATGACGCCGTTGTTTATGGTGCATTAATTGCAGACTGCAGATTCTTTGCAGGCTACCCTATCACACCGGCAACTGAAGTTGCCGAGGGCATGGCATTGTGGATGCCAAGACTAGGTGGCGTTTATGTCCAGATGGAGGATGAGATAGCGAGCATAGCTGCTGTCATCGGGGCATCATGCACAGGGGTAAAGTCAATGACCGCAACAAGCGGCCCTGGATTTTCACTGATGCAGGAGTGCATAGGTTACTCGTGCATGGCAGAAATACCCTGCGTCATCGTAAACGTTCAGAGAGGTGGCCCAAGCACAGGCCAGCCCACAGAAGCAGCCCAGGGTGATGTAATGCAGGCAATGTGGGGCACACACGGTGACCACCAGATAATTGCTCTTGCACCAAAATCAGTCCAGGAAACACTTGATCTAACTATTGAAGCTTTTAATCTATCTGAAGATTATAGGGTTCCAGTCATTCTTCTATTGGATGCTGAAATAGGGCACATGAGAGAAAAAGTAGTTTTGCCTGAAATAATAAATGTCAAAGTTGATGACAGAGTTCCCGCCACAATAGGGCCCGATAAATATAGGCCATACAGAACTGGATTCACAAGAACTTCAAAAGTCCCTGAATTTGCACCGTTTGGTTCAGGTTATAGGACATATGTCACAGGGTTAACGCACGACAAGAGAGGTTTCCCTGTTACAACATCTGCTGAAGTGCATGAGGAACTTGTCAGAAGATTAGTTGAGAAAGTTCAGGATGATATGGATATTATATGGTATCATGAAGATTCATTCCTTGAAGATGCGGAAATTATTGTTGTCTCCTATGGTACAACTGCAAGGCCTGCGGTCAGCGCTGTTAAGATGGCCAGAAAGAATGGCATAAAGGTAGGCCATATTAGACTTATCACAATTTGGCCCTTCCATTACGAAAAGATGAAGGAGGTTTTAAAAAATGCCCACACAGTTATTGTCCCGGAGATGAACCTTGGGCAGATGGTTCACCCCATCAGAGAAGCTGTCGGCAAGAATACAAAAGTTATTTCTGCACCAAAGATTGGTGGTGCAATTCATACGCCTTACGATATCTTGAAATTTATAGAGGGGGATAAAAATTGAGCTTTATTTCTAATGACATCATCATAGATAAATACCTTAGGAAGGACATGCTTCCAACAATATTTTGCACCGGTTGCGGGATAGGAAGTGTAATGAACTTTTCCCTTCGTGCGATTCATGATCTTAACATTGATATGAATAAGACTGTTTTTGTATCGGGGATAGGATGCTCATCTCGTGTACCGGGATACATCTATTCTGATGGTCTGCACTCCCTGCATGGAAGGGCAATCGCTTATGCAACAGGGGTAAAACTTGCAAATCCAGAATTAAAGGTCATAGTCTTTACGGGAGATGGCGACTGTGGAGCCATCGGTGGAAATCATTTTCTACACGCGATAAGGAGAAATGTGGATATAACTGTTATCTCAATAAATAATTTCATATATGGTATGACTGGGGGGCAGGTAGCACCAACAACACCCCTAAAATCAAAGACAACAACAACACCCTATGGAAACATTGAATACCCTATCGACCTTTCAATGACGGCAAAGGTGATAGGTGCGCCCTATGTGGCCAGATGGACCACAGCACATCCTGTCCAGTGCATAAATTCAATAAAAAAAGCCCTCCAAAAAACTGGATTCTCTTTTGTCGAAGTTTTATCTCCATGCCCAACATCATATGGCAGACTTAACAAGATGGGGACGGCTCTTGACCTGACAAAGCATTTCAAAGAATCAACAATCAACATCAAACTTTACGAAAAAATGTTGGCCGAGGGAAAAACTACCGATAAGATGGTGATAGGGGAGCTTGTTGACATTGAAAAAGAAGACTTTAACACCAAGTATAAAAGATTCTGTGGTGAATTAAAATGAAGGCAGGAATAAGAATAAGTGGATTTGGCGGCCAAGGGATTATACTGTCCGGTGTTATAGTTGGCAAGGCTGCCGTATTAGACGGTTTCAATGCAGTCCAGACACAGTCTTATGGGCCGGAGGCAAGGGGGGGCTCGACACGTTCTGAGGTAGTTGTCTCTGACGAGGAGATTGATTACCCAAAAGTAGAATCTGCTTCAGTTTCGATAATAATGAGCCAAGAAGCATTCTTTAAGTATGCGTCAAGGACAAAAAGAGAAGGCATTATTATTTATGATCCAGAGCTAATACCAGATAATAAGATAGAAGGTAACTTCAAACTTGCAGAAGTAAATGCAACTAGGATCGCATCAGAACTAGGGACAAAAATTGTTGCAAACATCGTGATGCTTGGGGCATTCAATGAGATATGTAATCTCATCTCACATGATGCCATGATCGAATCAATAAAGGACAGTATACCAAAAATGCTTGATTTGAATCTCAATGCATTCGAGGCCGGCAAGAAAAATGTAAGAATAATAAATAAATCATTATAGTTTTTTTGTTTTAATCATATAAAAATATAATAATTGATATAAAAAATATCACACAAAAGCTTTTAAATATAATTTTAGGATACCCTAGTATATCTTTTACCGGTGGTTTACATGTCAGAATTAATAGATAAAACTAAATCAATATGTCCTGTATGTTTTAAGGTCATTGATGCAGACATAGTTGAGGAAAAGGGCAAAGTTCTTATAAAAAAGACTTGTGCCGAGCATGGGAATTTTCAGGATACTTATTGGTCAGATTATAATATGTATATAAATTTTAAAAAATATCGTCAGGAAGGAACAAAACTTGACAATCCTAATACAAAAGTTAAAAAAGGATGTCCTTATGATTGTGGTCTTTGTGAAGATCACTTCACCCCTACTGTATTGTGCAATATAGATGTCACTAATAGATGCAACATGAAATGTCCTATATGTTTTGCTAATGCGCAGACCGCAGGTTACGTTCTTGAACCGACAAAAGAAGAACTAATCGAGATGATGCAATTAGTTAGAGATGAGAAGCCTATCCCATGCATGGTCGTACAATTTGCCGGAGGAGAACCAACAATTAGGGACGATCTGCCTGAAATTGTTCAAGAAGCAAAAAAAATTGGATTCACCCTTGCACAGATTGCAACTAACGGGGTTCGTCTTGCAAAGGACTTAGAGTTCTGTAAGGAATTAAGGCAAAAAGGCCTTAATACAATATACTTGCAATTTGACGGCGTAACAGAAAAACCTTATATTGCGGCCAGAGGGTTCAATGCACTTCCAATTAAACTTCAAGCCCTGGAAAATTTCAGAAAGTCAAACTTAACAAGTGTTGTTCTAGTGCCTACCCTAGTAAAAAGTGTAAATGATGACCAAGTTGGCGATATAATACGATTTGGTATTAATAATATTGATATAGTAAGGGGTATTAACTTCCAACCTGTTTCTTTTGCAGGTAGGATTAATAAGGAAGAACTTGAGAAAATGAGGATTACCATACCTGACTTCGTTAAATTGGTAGAGGAACAGACTAATGGAGAGGTATTGGCAAAAGACTTTTATTCCGCACCAAGTGTCAATGCCTTCTCAAATTTCATTGAAGCGTGGAGAAAAACACCACAGGTTAAGTTTACTTGCCATGAGCATTGTGGTGTCGGCACATACGTCTTTGTGGACGATCAAGGAAAACTTACCCCAATTACACATTTCATCGATGTAGATGGGCTCTTTGGATTATTAAACGACCTAACTGATAAGGTAGAGGGCGGAGGAAAGATCAGTAAGACATTTGCAATCGCAAAGATTACAAGAGAACTACCTCATCTCATCGATATGAAAAAGAAACCAAAGAATCTTGATATAAAGAAACTACTATTAAGCGTATTGAAGGAAGGGAATGTCGATACATTGGCAGACTTTAGTTACCACACAATGATGATTGGGTGCATGCACTTCCAGGATCCATACAACTTTGATGTTGAAAGGGTAAAGAGATGCGCCATACATTATGCAGTTCCAGGTGGAAAAGTTATCCCATTTTGTACCTACAATAGCTTGCATAGAGAGAGAATTGAAAAGGAGTATGCAATCCCCTTGGATGTATGGGAAAAGCAACACAAAGACAAGAATCTTCAGGCGCAAAGAAACCTTAAATCTCTATCATTTCCTTCAAAAAAATAATATTTTCTTTATCCCCTCTTTTTTCATTTACGGGCGTTTCCATAATCATTGGGATATTTTTTAGATAATCATGATTTACTATGGCCTTAAAGCCAGAAGGCCCTATCTTTCCTAAACCGATATGTTCGTGTCGGTCTTTTTTTGAATTGAGCTCACCTTGAGAGTCGTTTAGATGTATAAGTTTTAAATTTTCTAGACCAACTATTTTGTCAAAACTTGAGACGGTATTTTCAAGGGCCTCTTCACTTGATATATCGTATCCAGAAGTGAAAAGATGGCAAGTGTCAAGTGTTACGCCACAGCTAAAATCTGTGTTTTCAAGTAAGAATTTTAACTCTTCAAAAGTTGATCCCAGAACTGAGCCGCTTCCCGAGGTATTTTCAAAAAGTAGGGTAACTTTTCCAACATAATCTTTTATCGAGTTAAGGGATTCACAAATCTGTTTTAGTCCTCTATCTTTACTCTGCTCTTTATGGGCGCCAGGATGAATATTCAAATACTCTAGGCCCAATCTGTTGCAAGAGATGAACTCCTTTTTTATAGAGTCAATTGATTTTTCTCTCATAGCTGAATCTTCAGAAGCAAGATTTGGTAGGTATGAGTCATGGACTACTACGGGGGTGATATCAATTTTGCGGTAATTATCTTTGAATATATTCCCAACATCTTCTGATACTAAGTTAAATGCCCAACTTCGTGGAGAATGTGTAAATATCTGACAGCAGTTTGCACCAAGAGCTTTTGTGTTGTCAAATACCTTCAAAAATCCTTGGGCGACAGATACGTGAAAACCTATCCTGCGCATAAAAATAGTAAAATAATTTTTATTTATTTTTCTATCTCTTCTAGAAT